>CAZJRY010000231.1:0-1003 GCA_964548625.1 uncultured Mediterraneibacter sp. | reverse complement strand
TTATTTTCTTTTCCGGACTTCTCTTCAGGTTCGGGAATCCAAATTTCCGAATATATTTATATTAACATCATTTTCCCTGTTTTTAAAGGTTTCCGGCATATCATGAAAAAAATCTTTCTGCTTTGGCAAATACGCTGTATCCGAAAGCGAAACAGGGGCATACGCCCCTGTTTCACCCGTTCATGACTGATTCGATCTCATCAATGGTCCGTGGGATCATACGGGAGAGATTTTCGCATCCGTCCTCCGTTACGAGACAGTTATCCTCCAGACGGAACCCGATCCCCCATTCCTCATGATAAATTCCCACATCAATGCAAAATACCATTCCGGGAGCAATTGTATCCGGTTTTCTCACTACATCGTGTACGTCAAACCCGATGTGGTGGGCTCCTCCATGCCACATATAAGTCCCGATCTCATCCACGGAGTCTATGACCCCTGCGTCTTTGAGCATTTTTGCGTTGTATCTGCGTATTGTGGCATCCACATCATCCATTTTCATCCCCGGTCTGACCGTCTCAAACATATGATCGGATGTTGCAAGCGCACACTCATACAGAAGTCTCTGCCTGTCGCTGTACCGTCCGTTGCAGGGCCATCCTCTGGACACATCCGTGATCAGGTTATCGTACTGTGCTCCTACATCGTTCAGGATCATATCCCCGTCCAGCGCCTGTCCCTGATACGCGTAATAATGAATGCAGAAGTTGTTTTTTCCGGCTGAGATGATCGGCGGAAATCCCGGACCTTTCGGCCCGAACTGTCCGAGCGCCCGGTCGAATTCCGCTTTATACTGATATTCATACATTCCCGGTCTCGAATTCGTCATCATTGCCAGGATTCCCGCTTTTGTTATCTTCTCTGCTTCTCTCAGCGCTTCGATCTCGCAGGGCTGTTTGTACAGCCTCAGCTCACGGAGAAGCGTATTTGCATTTCCGATCCGCAGATACGGCATATTCTGCTGTACGTATCTGAGGAATTTATGAGCCGGACGGTCGGG
>CAZJRY010000230.1:0-1042 GCA_964548625.1 uncultured Mediterraneibacter sp. | reverse complement strand
TTGACTACAAGAACAATATCGGCCGAGTACATAGGTCAAACCTTCACGTCTTCAATATATGACACCAGTAGCAGTACCTTGACTATATACCAATGTTACTTCTATGGTATAACTAGTAGTGGTTATATGATATATAAATCAGGAGGTAATATCTCAATTGAAGAGACGACTATGTCTAAGTGTATGTATGGTGAGTTGTTATACTTTCCTGAGTGTAACACTACTATAAACAAGGTATGTATCATAGACTGTGAAACAGTGGGTGTCCTGGTAAGACATACTGTAGGTTCTTTTGTTATGAACCTATCAAGTATCTTACGAAGCGTCACATTTATACGCTCTTATAACTCCACTGTTGTAACCATGAACTGTCTGAACGTCTCATATGATACTTCGTCGTCGAGTACTAGCCCATTCTATATTTTATATACCACTACGGTAACTATAACATATAGTTCCTGGTATAATAACACATGGTTAAATGGACTGTCTTTCCGATCATTACCAGGAACAGTTCAAGGTTGTAACGTCATTAATAACATAGGGTATTGTGTAATATATTTATACGACTCGGCTTCAGTAGTAATGACTAGTTGTTGTATATCAGACAATACTATGTCAACTCCCGTGTTCCATATATATGGGTCGTCGACACTAACCCTTACGGAATGTTATATAGAGAATGACTCTAAGACAGGTTCTGGAAGTCTCTCTATGAATAATATGGTTGAAACACCTTTTGAGAACATTATAGAGACGGTTTCGTGCTATATCATTCCAAGACCTACTCCAGACATAACACCAGGTACTACACCAGACACTACTCCAGGTACTACTCCAGACATAACACCAGGTACTACACCAGACACTACTCCAGACACTACACCACTACATACACCAGACACTACACCAGACACTACACCAGGTACTACACCAGACATTACTCCAGATATAACACCAGGTACTACACCAGACACTACTCCAGGTACTACACCAGGTACTACTCCAGACACTACTCCAATACATACACCACCACATACAC
>CAZJRY010000229.1:0-1049 GCA_964548625.1 uncultured Mediterraneibacter sp. | reverse complement strand
CATCGTGGTTTCAATATTTCTGTGACCCATGATGGATTGGATAACTTTAAGGTTCATCTCATTTTCACAGAGTCTTGTGCAGAATGTGTGTCTCAGATGATGGCAGGAAAAATCAGGTAACAGGATTGGCTCCCTTCTTTCTTTTTTTGCCCGGATCAGCTCATCAGCATTATGCTGATTCAAAATACGCTTGATCGTATGATTTACAGTCTGGGGATTCGGGACATTGCCAAATCGGTTGCAGAAAATAAAACCGGACATTCCGTCAATCTCTGTTTCATTATAGCCATTTTCCTCCTGCTCCTCACGCAGCATCTCGAACGCATCTTTTACTATATCAAGCATAGGAATTGTCCGGATACCGGCTTCTGTCTTAGGAAGCGAAACGCGTAGCATACATCTGTTGTCATCCTTTTTCTGGTAGTAGACCAGACAGTGGTTAATACTGATCACCCTGTTTTCAAAATCCAGATCCTGCCAGCGCAACCCGAGGGCTTCACCGATCCGGCAGCCTGTACCAAGCAGGATTGTGAATATCGGGCACCAATGATAATAAATAGGATGGTTTGCGATATATTCCATAAATACTCTCTGCTGTGTTATGGTCAATGCATGCCGTACACCTCTGTTTTTCCCGGACTCCCGGCTGATTTCTTTCATAACTCCGGTTGTCGGATTCTTTCGGATGATCTCGTCCCTTACTGCCAGCTGAAATGTAGGATGAAGCAGACAGTGAACAGAATCTAATGTTCCCAGAGATATTCCTTTCTGGTTCAGAAGATAATAATAAAACTGAAGGATATCCGAATATTTTATTTCCGCAATCCGCTTTCGTCCAAAAGTGTCACGCACATAGTGATCATAAGTATAGATATAAGCGCTTCTGGTAGATTCCCGTAAATTATATTTTGATAACATATACCGGTCAAACATATCATTCAGGCTCGCTTTTCCCTGTAAGAAATTTCATCCAGAATACCGATGTGATCTTCCGCATGTTTTGCGACAATATCCATTGCGATTTTTGCAAGATAAAGGTTGGTACCCAC
>CAZJRY010000228.1:0-1056 GCA_964548625.1 uncultured Mediterraneibacter sp. | reverse complement strand
CCTGCATCAATTTTTTGATGAAAATATCCGTTTTTATATAATAATCCAACTCCAACTAAAGGAATTCCCAAATCACTCGCAGATTTTAAATGGTCTCCTGATAAGATTCCTAATCCTCCTGAATATATTGGAATTGTTTCATCTAGTCCATATTCTGCTGAAAAATATGCAATTAAATCATTTTTGTTGTCTGGATAATTTTTATTAAACCAAGTATCTTTACTTGTCATATAATCATCAAAATCTTTGACAATTTTGTTATACTCTCTTACGAATTTGTCATCTTTTGATGCCATCTCTATTCTTTCTTGAGATACTCTACTTAAAAATTTTACTGGGTTTTTTTCTACTGTCTCCCATAAATCATTATCTATTTTTTTAAATAATTTTAAAAATTCGGTGTTCCAAGTCCACCATAAATTATTTGCTATCTCTTGCAATCTATTTATATTTTTTGGCAATTGTGGATTTACTGTTATTTTATTAAATATGTACATTTTTTGCTCCTCCTTGGTATCTTTTTTTCTTTCTCTATTATCTATTAATTTATTCTTTTTGTCAATAACATTATCATATTTTTTTGATGATTTAAAGTAATTTTGGAGACACAGAAAAAAATATTCATCTTATTAAAAGTTTTATTTTTATAATAAAATGATACAATTTGTTCATTTTAATTTTGTAAATTCCCTGTTATACTTTAAATGGTAATAAATATTCTAAAAAATATAGTATAAAAAGGATTAAAATATGGAAAAAGAGAATCTTAATTATCTTATTCAAATCGGCAAAAAAATAAAATTAGCAAGAATTAAAGCTGGTTATACACAAGAACAACTGGCAGAAAAACTGTCATTATCAACAAGATATATAAGTCAATTAGAAAGAGGTATATCTTTTGGAACTGCCTCTACAATTATTAATATATGCAAAACTTTAAATATCAATGCCGATTTTCTTTTTGGAGATATAATAGCTCCAAATGAACATTCAAATATCTTTGATTTAAATTTTTCTAAAAATTACATAAAATTAAATAAAAGAAATAAAGAAATT
>CAZJRY010000227.1:0-1067 GCA_964548625.1 uncultured Mediterraneibacter sp. | reverse complement strand
ATAATATGGCATCCTGTGGAAAGAAGATTGAATCCGTTCTCGTAAGCGGCGCTCAGATGCTCGAGCGCATCCTTTCTTCTTCCCACATACAATGTATTACAGTCTGTAAGAAACGGGCGTCCGCCCAACTCTTTCACTACATCCGCAACTGCTTTCGCATAGTTCGGACGCAGGAACGAAAGATTCCCCGGTTCTCCGAAATGGATCTTGACAGCAGTCATCTTCTTCTCAAAATCGATCTCGCCGATCCCGGCTTTGCGGATCAGCTTTTTTAATTTCTCCGGAAGGTTCGTGCCCGGAAGCGCACGCATATCCGTAAAAAACACTTTTGACTTTTCCATGTTCCGATATCTCCTTTCCTTAGAATCCCGGTCCGAAATCACGGCGTATTACTGTTCTGTTTTGCCACGCAGAAAGTCGTGGCCGTCACTGCCGCCGCCAGATTTCCGGATTCGTCCTTTACATCGATCCGGTAGTAGCCTGTCGTTCTCCCGTTCTTGACACATGACGCCTCCGCGATCAGCTTTTCTCCTTTTGCCGCTGTCAGATATGTGATCTCGGAATTCAGGGACACATACCCCATTTTCTGCCAGTTGCTTGCGACCGCAAGGGCGAAATCCGCAAGTGTAAAGTAAACGCCGCCCATGACCGCTCCCATGGCATTGCGGTGCCTGTCCTGAAGTATCATGCTGCATTTTGCGTAATGATCGTCCACGTCTTCGATCACTGCTCCGTTCTCCGTAGCGAACCGGTCATTTTGGAACAATTCTACTGTTTCTTTCGATGGCTTCATCTTCTCGTCCTCCTTATTTCAATCGGATAGGGGAAGATTCCTTCCCCTACCCGATCATCGCGATACCTCGCTCATCTCGTGGCATTGCCACTCGATGACCGTTGCCCGTCGGATGCCCGCTCGTGCAAGCACGGCGGTCGCCCTCCGGGCGTATCGCACAAAAGGCACAACCCCCATCAGGGGATTGCGCCTTTCCTGATAAAGCCGGAAATCAGACTTGAACTGACGACCCCTTCATTACGAGTGAAGTGCTCTACCGACTGAGCTATTCCGG
>CAZJRY010000226.1:0-1097 GCA_964548625.1 uncultured Mediterraneibacter sp. | reverse complement strand
TCTAAGGAGAAAGAACAAGAACTACGTTCCGAGATATCTAAGTTAAAGGAGGACAAACAAACCCTTGAGAGTTACAAACAATATTACTTTAAGGTTAAAAAAGCCTTAAAAACTAAACAAGATGACATGAAGACTAAGGACGAGACTATTAAACAGCTTCAGGACCAACAAGTAAAACTTCAAACCGACATGAAGACTAAGGACGACACTATTCAACAACTCCAAACCAAACAAGCTGCCTATGAGACTGACCTGAAGGATAAGGAAGACAAACTTAATGACCTTACTACACAAAAAGCGTCATTGGAGAGTGACCTAAGAATCAAGGAATCAACTATCACACATCTTTGGGAACAACAAAACAAACATGCGGCCGACCTGAAGACTAAGGACGAGACCATCATAGAACAAAACAGGAAAATAAAAGCTTATGCTGCTTCTTATAAAAAGGTCCAGAATCAAGTCCAGGAACGTGACAAGAAACTTGAAGAGGCACTAACTCAACAAGCTACCTATGAAAAGACTATTAAGACTCTTGAGACTCAACAAAGTAAACTTGAGACCGCAAAGAAACAGGTAGAGGAAAAGTTAACTATAGCTTTACAAGAAGCCGAGAAAGCACAAGCCCAGATTCTGACTGTAAGGAAACAAGCCGAAGAACAATTAAATAAAGTTCGTGAGGACAATGACCGAGACTTTAAGGCCTTAAAAAACATATCACGTGAATGGGAGAAGTCAAACAATGAACTTCAACAAGAAGTCCAAGACCTCCAAACAAAGAATGATAACCTTAAAAGTAAGGTAAAGGACCTTAACAAACAGTTACGAGACCTCAAAGGACAACCTGTTGAACAATCACGTGTCCAACAACTAGAGACCGAAAACGCGAAACTAAGAAAGGACTTACAAGACTCGGAAGCTACTAGACTTGGCACTGTACAATACCTAACTAAAAAGAACAATGAACTTCAGAAAGAAATCGACTCATTACGTAAACCTAAGAGGTCATACATATAACAACCCTGTTTTATTTCCAATATAATATACCTTCAGTATGTCTTCTAAGAAACGGTTCAACATACCAGCTCCACCACCTA
>CAZJRY010000225.1:0-1102 GCA_964548625.1 uncultured Mediterraneibacter sp. | reverse complement strand
ATATCACAGATTATATTTTGTCTTTATACTGATATCTGTATAAAGATTTTCTTTTTTCGGATTCCCGCTGCCTGACAGTATGCCTTCCAGCAGGATCGGCGGTCCGTATCCCTGTTCAAATCCATTCTGATCGATAAGAAAATCTATAAGGTTCTCCTCCAGCATTTTTTCATTTTTGGGGGTTCGATCATATGCTATGACATAGGGTCTTTGCTGCAGGCAAAGCTCATCGAACGCCTCTCTGAGCCCTTCCTGACCGCTGGACACTATAAAAATCCCATTAATGCCGGAGATATTCATCATTGTGTTCGTTATAATTTTCTTCACTTCCTCCTTTTCGTCAAAGCTTGCCTGCACGCCCGCAATTTCCAGATCATCAGACAGTTTTTTCAGTTCCTCGACAAATCCGTCAACACGCTGGTTATTCAACAGGCTGCTGAAGTGACCGGTGATAACAAGAACCTTTCCCTTACCCCGCGTCAGCATTTCCATCAGACCGGCAGCGACACGTCCGCTTTTGTAATTATCCATCCCCGTAAAGCAGACCCGTCCTGTTCCTACAATATCTGTATTAAATGTAACGACAGGTATATTTTCCCCGGATATCATCTGATTTAATTTTGCTCTCACAGGCTCTGAATCGATCGGCATAATTGCAAGTCCGTCAATTTTTCTTTCCATCAGCTCATTTATCTGCTGTATTTGTTTTTTCTCATCGACATCTGTCTGCTCTCTCAGGATCACCTCTGTCCCGTGCCGCTCAAGCTCCTTTTGTGCCGTCCGGATCCCCCGGTTAATTTCAGACATGAACGCCGCCTTTGAAAGTTGCGTGATTATCCCGATCCTGACCTTACGATTTCCCGTATTCCTGCGCTTTCTTGTCCTGTGAATATACCCAAGCTCTTTTGCGATCTTTTCTATTTTTTCCGCCACTTCCGGATTGATGCGCCCTCTGTGATTTAACGCACGGTCAACTGTTCCCCTTGATACACCTGCTTTCTGCGCAATATCCTGCATAGTAACCGCCATGTAAACACCTCCTAGCTTTTTCAGCATAACACATCTTCATCGCACACGCAATATCCGTGTGCATTCATGTGCT
>CAZJRY010000224.1:0-1123 GCA_964548625.1 uncultured Mediterraneibacter sp. | reverse complement strand
CATATTGGTTATACTTCCCGACGTCAACTTGACAACACATCAATGAGTCTTTGTTGATAGAGAACCTAAGTGTAATGTCTAGACCAGGTGCGGAGACATCCTTAAAGTTTTCGAAGGCAGGTATGTCTGTAATCGGTAATACTACACTGAACGTTTTAGTGAACCTATAAACAGTATCCTCTCCGTCAGTTTCAGTTGTTATACTCGTAATATATGTACCACAAACACCTTGTTGATAGTTCACAGCATCACTCTCTCTAGTATGACTGTATAGTTGACAATGTCGTTCCTCGTCTGACTTCAAGGTACTAACATAGAACCCTTCCTTAGCACATTCTCGTTGTAAGTAGTCCGTCTGTACGTTATTAGATATCACACGTAGGTTTTTCAACATTTGATTCGCGTCTCGCCAACCTAAGAAGAACCTAGGGTCAATGTTATAATCATTCATTATACCCGTCACTGTGAACTCAAAGTATAGGAACGTGTCCCTTAACTGGTGTACGTCATGGTTAGGATGGGTAATACGTATCGTTGTCTCATCGTCAGTAGTGAAAGGTACATTCTTATCATAACACCTTTCGGGTAATATAGAGAAAGTACGTTCCCCACCGTTTGGTTCGATAACACTGTACCTTTTACGACCTATCCTTGAGACTGTATCTCCAAGCTGTGTCGTCATAACTATGTTGTTTAGGGTACATAAAAATAAACGGTCTATACCATGGATTTATACATGTATAGGTCAAGAAATAGTACGGGTGACACCATTCTAGTAGGTCCAATATAAAGGTTACATATAGTCATTTCAACTGTCTTTAATTATGGTTGAACAGACATTGTATACCTTTATGAATTATGTCCTAGAAACCTATTCACGCGTCTATTTTAGGGGTCCCATACCTAACATATTGGAGTCCGTTCTCTGTGTCAGCTGTCCAATACGTGTCTCGTACTAACCATATCTGAGGTGCCCTATACATAATGTCATTATGAGTGTTAGTCGTGGTTTGGAACGTGAGTTGTAGGTTCATACTCTCAGGTCCACTCTCTATACCATCATAGAAAATTTGTCTGTCAATAGGACTATGACGTTCTACCTGGAACCTCATAACGAAACTAG
>CAZJRY010000223.1:0-1139 GCA_964548625.1 uncultured Mediterraneibacter sp. | reverse complement strand
AAGTATATGATCGAGACATATGAGCGTTTCGATTTTCTGGCGGAGACGGCAAAGGGGATGTATCTCTATGACGAGAAGGGCACTCCATATCTGGATTTCTACGGAGGGATCGCCGTGAATTCCGCGGGAAACTGCAATGAGAAAGTTGTTGCGGCCATAAAGGATCAGGCGGATGATATTCTGCATACGTTTAATTATCCCTATACGATCCCCCAGGCGCTGCTCGCGGAGAAGATATGCACAACCATTGGTATGGACAAGATATTCTTCCAGAATTCCGGAGCAGAGGCGAATGAAGCCATGATCAAGATGGCGAGAAAGTACGGAGTGGAGACATACGGACCGCACAGATATAATATTGTTACGGCTTCCCATTCATTCCACGGGAGAACGTTCGGAGCCATGAGCGCCACAGGACAGCCGGACAATGCCTGCCAGATCGGATTCGGAGATATGACTCCCGGATTTACCTATGCTCCTTTTAATGATCTCAAAGCGTTCGAGGATGCCTGCACGGAAAATACGATCGCGGTGATGATAGAGCCGGTACAGGGCGAGGGCGGAGTGCATCCCGCCACAGAAGAATTTATGAAAGGCCTGCGGAGGCTCTGCGATGAGCGCGGCATGCTCCTGCTGCTGGATGAAGTGCAGACCGGATGGTGCAGAACAGGCGCGGTTATGTCCTATATGAATTACGGCGTAAAACCGGATCTCGTATCCATGGCAAAGGCTATGGGCGGCGGAGCGCCGATCGGCGCCGTCTGCGCGACAAAAGAAGCGGCGTCCGCCTTTACGATGGGGTCCCACGGTTCTACATTCGGCGGAAACCCGCTGTGCTGCGCGGCTGCACTGGCGGAGATCGGGGAACTTCTTGACAGGGATCTTGCCGGCAACGCGAAAGCCATGGGCGAGTATTTCATGAAAGAATTAGAGACGCTTCCTCATATTAAAGAGGTCAGAGGGCAGGGACTGCTCGTGGGCGCGGAATTTGACGATACAGTTAACGCCGTGGACATCAAGCATGGATGTCTCGACCGCAAACTTCTTGTCACGGCGATCGGAAGCAGCGTGATCCGTATGGTCCCGCCGCTGATCCTGACAAAAGAAGACTGTGACAAGGCGGTTGAAATATTGAGAGA
>CAZJRY010000222.1:0-1192 GCA_964548625.1 uncultured Mediterraneibacter sp. | reverse complement strand
GATCCGACTTATCGCCATATTCATTTATCGCATCAGCTGCCATTTTTACATATTTTTTATCAAGTTCAAAATCATCAGCAGCTTTGTTTACATCATATCCTTTTTCCATCATTCTTCGTACAATTGAAACAATTGTGCTGATTTTTCCTTTGATTTCTCCCTTAATCTCTCCTTTTCTTTCTCCTTCTTCCTGTATCAGCCTGTCCCTTTCTTCCATCTTCATATAGCTCACTCCCATCTGTTCATTTGACTTAATCTCATAAATCTTTTTATGCAGATGTTTCAGACGCTCGTCGCAGTCTTCCGGAACATTTTCTTCTGAACTGTGATCGATATAATGAAGAAAATCTACCAATGACCTCTCTACCTCATCGTCATTTTTTCCCTTTGTATTGAGGATGATCTTTCTGCATTCATCTCCCATTGTAAGTTCCGGGATTTCTTTGCACCGATTCTCAAAAGTGTATCGGTACAGACCATATCCGTACTGATCAAATCCACAGATCACGATGATATAGGCAGGTTTCAGATTATCAAATCCACGTTCGCCGCTCTTTAACATCGGGGCATCGATAAGAGCCTGATAAAATCTCGTCCTTTTCGGAATATTCCCCTGATTCCGTTTCTGCATCTCGACGTCAAAGACCTGTCCTTTATCGTCTTCAACATAAAAATCCATTCGGATTCCGCGTTTTCCCGGCATATTATGTATGACTTTCTGCCCTTCTTTCCACCGGATCTTCTTGATCGTGATTCCCAAAGACAACTCAATGATAATCTTACACGTCTCCAAATCTACCGTCGCTACATCAAATAGAAAATCATCCATCAGATTCATATTCTGAAGTGGATTTACTATAAAGCAGGAATCATCTTCTGCATCTTTCATCCGCATATTCAGTTTTCTTGTATCTTCCATATATTTCTCCTTTGATTATAATATCTTATTTTTCCTTTTACAATGTGCTGTTTCTTTGTATTTTCCCATTACTCATTTTTCTTAAATAAAATAGGAATAGCGGCTGAATCAGCCATGATTAAAATAGAGTATACTCAGATTTATTATTTGATTTCTTATATGCAGTATGCCACGTATAAACATTATATCTTATATTTTCGAAACATCAATACAATTCAATAATTTATCGCGGGAATAAAAAACTGCCATACGCCGCATAGGATTTTTCATCCT
>CAZJRY010000221.1:0-1207 GCA_964548625.1 uncultured Mediterraneibacter sp. | reverse complement strand
AACCCGTGTTACCGCCGTGAAAGGGCGATGTCTTAACCGCTTGACCACGGGGCCGTTATATGGTCACTGTCTCTGCAGTGACCGCAGTCTATATTACCACAGTGAGATCAGAATTGCAAGCACTTTTTTATTAAACGCATAGTAACCCATAGTAACAGTTCGGTCCGCGCCATTCGCAAATCCGCACTTGTATGCTTATTGCGGCTGTGCATAATCTTCTTTCTCAAACGGAATCTCAAAAGTTTTCATCGCTTCTTCGATCTGCGCTGCATTTTTGGGACCGTACAGTGGCGCGCAGTCAAAATCCTGCTGCCCGAAGAATCCCAGAACCACCTGAGACACTGTTGCATTGTATTTATCGCAGAGCGCCTTTACTCTCTCTGCCATTTTCAGATTTCCTTCTGTATAATACGGGCTGTCCTTTACTGCATCCGGTCCTTTTCCTATATATTTATGGAAGAAACCGCTGCACACTCCCATATACGGCATAAGAAGATTCTCTGTATGGTTCCTGTGATACTGCTGCATCTCTTCATCCGCATACACAAGTGTATCATCATCGAGCGGATTCATATATTTATACCCCAAGTTCAAAAGCGCCTGGTTTGCGGCGAATCCTCTGTATCCTTTCTCCGAACAGTACCGATCGGCTTCCTTTATTCTGGAGGTTGTCCAGTTCGAGCATCCGTAACAGCGGATTTTTCCCTTCCGGCGGAATTCCTCCATCACTTCGATCAGCTCCGCTGCCGGCCGGCTTTCATCATCTCTGTGATAAAAATAAATATCAATATGATCCGTGCGCAGCTTTTTCAAGGATGAATCCAGATCTGCTTCCACATCTGTCTTTTTCATCCTGCTGATATGTGTATCCGGATTCGGGACTGCCATATCAGGATGACCTCCCTTTGTGGCAAGTACGATATGATTCCGTTTGCCGCTGCGTTCCAGCCAGTCTCCTATGACGCGCTCGCTCCTTGCCCGCTCCGGCTTCACCCAGTCGGAATACACGTGAGCCGTATCGATCAGACTGCCGCCCATATCCAGAAAAGCGTCGAATATCCTGTCCGCATCCTTTCCATCCCATGCAAGTCCTGCATTGACCGTCCCCAGACCGAGCGGATGGATCTCTATATCAGTGTTGGGAAACATTATCTTTGTTTTCATTGTTTTATCCCCCTTAGCCCTGTCTCCTGTTTATGCTATTGTA
>CAZJRY010000220.1:0-1214 GCA_964548625.1 uncultured Mediterraneibacter sp. | reverse complement strand
CTCGGCAAACTCAAGCCCATTTTTATCCATCTGATCGATGATGTAGTTAGTGGTGCCATTCATAATGCCGGAGAAGCTTGATACTTCATCAATGCGTCGCATCTTTTCAAGCCCAGCAATCCAAGGAATGCCGCCGCCTGTAGTGGCTTCGATGAGTAAAGCCACACCCATTTTCTCAGCAGTTGAAGTGAGCTCATCGAAATGGGCGGCAATAACTGCCTTGTTGGAAGTAACAACATGCTTGCCAGCTTGCAGCGCCTGCATAATGTAGCTGCGTGCAGGTTCGATGCCGCCGATGCACTCCACGACAGCATCGATTGAGCTGTCCTTCACAATCTCATCATAATTAGCCGTCATTCGTGGCTCGACCAGCCTGTCGGGCATCTCGAGAATCTTGGTAACCGAAAGCGTTGGAGTGCTCGATTCAATAATCTCCACTACTCCACGACCAACCGTTCCAAAGCCGAGCACAGCAATATTCATAATGTTCTAACCCTTCCGAGCACCTTTTGAACAGGCAATGACAGGCACCTCAGTGCCCACGTACCGCAGCATCTAGTTCTTAAGCTCTTAAGCACATCAGCAGCAAGCTCACAACAGCTATACAACCATCAAATTGCAACATGCACTATTATTAGCGAAAACCCTGCGTATATCCTTAAAAATATGCGCACGTTTTTAGAACTGTTACTAAACAGGCTATGAGGTGAAGATAATGGCAGAGTTTTACCACAGCACGCGCTCTTCTGAAAAATGCATATCAAGCAAACAGGCAATACTCGATGGCATTGCTCCCGATGGAGGCTTGTACGTAAGCGACCAGCTATGCAGCTCTTCAGTAGATCTTGCTCAGCTGTGCTCGCAAAACTACCAAGCAACTGCGCGCGATGTGATGGGTCTGCTCTTGCCCGATTTCACCGACGAAGAAATTGCTGCTTGTGGGGCTGGTGCCTAGGGCACGAACTTCGATACCCCCGCCATTACTCCTGTAGTGCCTCTTGCCAACGATTGGCTCCTAGAGCTCTTCCATGGACCTACCAGTGCCTTTAAGGATGTAGCCTTGCAAATGCTGCCGCGGCTTATGAGCTGTGCTCGCGCCTCGGTGGGAGCTGACAGTGCTGCAGCGGGCACTAACGGCGGCATTATGGTTGCTAGCGCCACCTCGGGCGACACCGGAAAAGCAGCGCTTGAGGGCTTTGCTAACGTAGATGGCA
>CAZJRY010000219.1:0-1230 GCA_964548625.1 uncultured Mediterraneibacter sp. | reverse complement strand
GTGGAAAAAATATTCAGTTGTAAAAACCATATAACTGGAGTATAATACTTGTAGAGTTAACAGAGAAGTTAACCTGGGATGTGCGACAACCCTGTAATTTTGAACCTACATTTGTTTAAACGGGATTCCTATATTTCTGTAATATGTCAGGCCTCCATTACGCAGTGGACGACAGAAAAGCAGATGCGGTTGCCCACCTGGCTGCGGCTAGGACTCAAAATACAGGACCGGCATTTTGGGTGAACTACCAAAGATAAAGGCGGTCGTCTTGTACGACCGCTTTTTCGGCTTGAGAAATAAAATCAGATTTGATATAATCAGAAAAATCAAAGAGCAGATATTTATGGAAAGAAGAAAAAAAATCAAGAATCAGATCATCATATTTACAGAGACTGTAAATTCCCATCATATTGGTGCATACGCGGCGCAGGCGGCTTATTTTTTTGTGCTTTCGCTGATTCCCATTTTTCTTTTGCTGCTTACCATGGTGCAGTATACGGATGTGACGATGGAGGATGTGATGAACGCAGTCCTGCAAATCTTTCCTGATACTGTAACTCCACTGATCAGAAGCATTGTGAATCAGGTGTATATCCAGTCGGGCGGAGTCATTCCGGTTACGATTATTGCCGCGCTCTGGTCAGCCGGAAAGGGAGTTTTGTCAGTCACATCAGGACTGAATGAGATTTACTCCAACACAGAGACGAGAAATTATATTTATCTGAGAATACGGGCGTCGGTATATACGGTTCTGTTTCTATTGGCAATTGTACTTTCTCTGGTGCTTTCGGTATTTGGAAACAGTATTAGTGAAGTCGTATATCAGCATGTCCCTTTACTGAGCCGGGTAGTGGATTGTATCATGCGGGTACGGACACTGTTTTCACTTGTGCTTCTAACTGTATTCTGGGATCTGGTATATAAGTTCCTGCCGAACAGGAAACATGTGGCGGAGACCACCCTGAGGCAGCAGCTTCCCGGCGCTGCGTTTACCGCTTTTGGATGGCAGCTCATATCATTTGTGTTTTCTGTGTATCTGGATATATTCACCGGTTTTTCCAGTATGTACGGCAGCATGACAACGATTATCCTGATCCTGCTGTGGCTTTATATGTGTATGTATATTATTCTTTTGGGAGGAGAACTGAATGTAGTGTTCGAGCGGTTTTTAAACAAAGGAATCTGAGCAGAAGATTCCTGCCGGCAGGACTTTCGCAGTGCAAAACGGTA
>CAZJRY010000218.1:0-1237 GCA_964548625.1 uncultured Mediterraneibacter sp. | reverse complement strand
CTGTTTCGTGATATATTTGTGATTACTACTTGTTACTTTTTTTAAAACACGTTATAATGTATCAGTATGCGGGTATTGTGCGATTGCTGTATTATATATACCCGGAAAGAGGAGGAAATTTATGGTACATTTCAGAAAAAAAGCCGTAATGCTGACGGCCGTGGGTACATTGACCGCTATGGCTGTAACAGGATGCAGCGGCTCTATCAATACAGACGCGGTTGTCGCTACAGTGGGAGAGGATGATATTAAGCTGGGAGTCGCCAATTTCTATGCGAGAATGACTCAGGGACAGTATGAGACATATTACGCGGAGTTACTTGGTACAAGCGGTGAAGAACTGTGGACGCAGGACGTCGATGATGATCAGACATATGAAGAATCTATCAAGGACAGTCTTATGGAAGCTCTGCAGAATATGTATCTTATTTCACAGCATGCGGAGGAGTACGATGTCTCTCTGACTGAAGATGAAGAGGACGCTATAACTGCGGCTGCGGAACAGTTTGATGAAGACAACACGGATGAAGACAAGGAGATCGTATCCGGTTATCAGGAGTATATTGAAGAGCTCCTCAGACTCGCCACGATCCAGACAAAGATGGACAGCAAGATGAGAGAGGGCGCGGACGAGGAAGTGTCTGACGAAGAAGCGGCGCAGAAAGCGATGACATATGTATTTTTCTCATATACAACCACGGATGACTCCGGTGATTCCACGGAACTTACCGATGATGAGAAAGAGGAGCTGAAGACAGAAGTCCAGTCTCTGGTGGACAGAGTGAACGAAGGCGAAGATTTTTCAACTGTTGCGGAGGAACTGGGACAGACAGCATACGACATTACATTTGACTCGGAAAATACAAGCCCGGACGAGGATCTGATCGCCGCCGCGGACGCTATTGAGACAGAGGGGGAGATGACAGACATCATAGAGACGGACGACGGCCTTTACGTAGCTCAGCTTACCAGCCTTCTGGACCGCGATGCGACAGATGAGGAGAAAGAGACGATCATAGAAGAGCGCAGGCAGGAACAGTATGATTCACTTCTTGAGCAGTGGAGAGATGAAACGGACATAGAAGTGAATAACTGGGTCTGGAATAAAGTCGACTTTGAAAATACAGGGGTGACGATCACTACATCCGATACAGATGACACTGATGACAGCTCCGAAGACGACACTTCTGAGGATGATACCTCTGAGTAAATAAGGGGCTGTCGGGAAATGGACATT
>CAZJRY010000217.1:0-1326 GCA_964548625.1 uncultured Mediterraneibacter sp. | reverse complement strand
GATGAGGGAATTACCGGAACAAACACCAGGAAGCGGGAACAGTTTAAACGGATGATTTCCGACTGTGAAAACGGGAAAATAGATATGGTGATCACAAAGTCCATCAGCCGTTTTGCCCGGAACACCCAGGATTGCCTGCAGTATTCGAGACTGCTGAAAAATCTGGGGATAGGAATCCTGTTCGAGAAGGAGCATATCAATACCCTTGACTCCTCCGGAGAACTGCTGTTTACAATATTAAGTTCCCTGGCGCAGGACGAGTCAAGAAATATTTCCGAAAACTGCAAATGGGGTATCCGCTCCAAGTTTAAAAATGGAGAGATGCATCTGAACACCCATAAATTCCTGGGATATGACAAAGTGGACGGAAGGCTGGTTATTAATGACAGGGAAGCGAAAGTTGTACGGAGAATTTACCAGGAATTCATCTGGGGACGCAGTCCGGGGGAGATCGCAAAGGGGCTGGAGGACGATGCGGTAGAAGGATGTATGGGATCGCATAAATGGTACCCTTCCACGGTGATTAATATTCTGAAAAATGAAAAGCATATGGGAGACGCACTGCTCCAGAAATCCTATACGGCTGATTTCCTGACCAAAAAGCAGGTGAAAAACCATGGGGAAATCACGCAGGTCTATGTGAAGGACAGCCATAAAGGGATTATTGATAAAGAAACCTGGAATGCGGTCCAGCTGGAATTTGCCAGACGGAAAGAATTTGTAAAAGAACATGGACTGAAGGGCTACGGATACGGACGGGAATGCAATCCTTTTACCTCCAGGGTATTTTGTGGAGAATGCGGTTCGGCTTATACCAGGCATTCCTGGAAAAGCAGGGGAATCCTGCAGTGGCAGTGCAAGAATCATATGAGGGATGGAAAAGTGAACTGCGTCAACCGGTTTGTCAGCCAGTATGATCTGGAAAAAGGGTTTGTGAAAGCATACAATTCCCTGATGGAATATAAAGAGCAGCGCATTCCCGGATGGAAGAAAACTGTGGAAACCGGAAATGCGCTGGAAAAATTAAGGGCAGAACAATTCCTGGAATTATGCGGGCAGCCAGCACTGACGTGTTTTGTACCGGAACTGGCACAGCTGGTAATCCGGATGGTTGTCATAAAGGGCGCGGAAAAATATGAATTCACATTTATGGACGGCAGCCGGGAAGTGGTAAGTGTATGACGGAAATCCCCCGTCTGCGTACGGCGGGGTACACTGCCATCTTTATGATTGGAATAATTCGATCTGGCCGTTTTCCTGTTTTTCGTCACTATCGTTGTTTTCATAATCTTTATCAGGAATATCAGATGTCAGTGAAGCATTCTG
>CAZJRY010000216.1:0-1344 GCA_964548625.1 uncultured Mediterraneibacter sp. | reverse complement strand
GAGCACATCCCTTTTAAGGATGGGGTCCTGGGTTCGAACCCCAGGCGGATCACCAAAGAAAGATGAAAATCGAAGAAAATCCCTGATAACCAACAGTTATCGGGGATTTTTAGTTTCTACTCACCTCCCCTTTTTACGCAGAATACAGCAACTTTCACAGGCCAATTCGGTGGAGTAAGATTCCGACCGAAAAAGTCCACCGAATAAAGTTGTTTTGCGTTGATACACATTATTTTGCGTAGTTACACTTTTGGCTTTGGAACTTAATTTTGCAAACAAAAAAGTATCAAGCCATGCAAAGAAACTATTTCTCGATTCTCTTCTTTATCAGAAGAACAAGACTGTTGAAGAACGGTGAAGCACCTATCGGGCTGCGAATCACTGTAAATGGACAACGTGCCGAAATGCAAATCAAACGCAGCGTTGCCGAGGAGCGTTGGAACGCATCCAAAGGATGTGTGATAGGAAAAGACCGGAAAGCACTGGAACTGAATCAGTATCTGGAATCTGTCAGGACGAAGATTTTTCAGATACACCGCGAACTGCTGCAAGACAGCAAACCTATTACGGCTTTTACCATTATACAAAAGTTCAATGGTGAGGGCGAAGCTCCTAAGATGCTCTTGGAGGTATTCCGTGAGCATAACAAGAAGTACAGGGAACTCATAGACCGTGATTATGTGAAAGGCACGGTTTTGAGATATGAAAGGACTGTCCGCTATCTGGAAGAAATGCTTCAAAGCCAATACAATCTGAAAGATATTCCGTTGAAGGAACTGAGCCATGAATTCGTCCTAAACTTTGAACACTTTGTTAAGGTGCAAAAGAACTGTGCCCAAAATGCGGCTGTCAAGTATCTGAAAAACTTGAAGAAAATCACCTGGCTTGCGTTGGTCAACAAATGGATTACCGATGACCCGTTCTCAGAAATCCGCTTTCACCAGACACAGAGCAACCGTGATTTCTTGACGGAAGAGGAACTCAATGCCATCATCAATAAGAAGTTTGATATACCACGCCTTGAAACCGTCCGTGATATTTTTGTCTTTTGTGCGCTGAGTGGCTTGGCGTTCAGGATGCGCAGCATCTGACATCTGAACACATCACACAAGATAGCAACGGTGACTATTGGATAAGAAAGCTGCGCGAAAAGACAAACAATATGTGCAACATCCCCTTGCTGGATATACCACGAATGATTGCGGAGAAATACAAGAACTATCCCGAATGTGTCAAAAAGGGAGTGGTTTTGCCAGTGCCGTCTAATCAACGGATGAACAGCTACCTCAAAGAGATTGCAGATGTATGCGGTATCAAGAAGACTTTAAGCACACATATCGCAAG
>CAZJRY010000215.1:0-1345 GCA_964548625.1 uncultured Mediterraneibacter sp. | reverse complement strand
CATTACCAACCCTTCCTGGCTGACAAGAACGAGGATAGGAAAGAACTTTATACTAATTTCAACGAATTACTTAAGGGACTTAAAGAGGAACAGTCTAAGCCACCACCTGTCGAAACACCTATTAAAGTTACATTTGGTATTCGTGACTATTCCGATGCCGAGGTAGAGTTTTTCAATAAACAATTTGATGCCAATGCCACTGAAATTTTTGACAAAACACGTCGAGAAGTTGCTTTTTTAGACAGAGGGTGGTATGTCACAGATAACTTTAGGTTACTTAAGGCGTACCGTGACGGTCGGTTAACATGTGAACAAATGACTGATAACGACGATGGTATGAAACCTGAACGTGATATGGGGGAACAAGACTATATAGACGCCCAAATACTTACACGTTGTGACTATATACGTAGTATGTTTGACTCACCTAATATTGGAAGACTTGTAACAGAAAAAGGTAAAGAGATCTATGTAAGTAATGACGCAAGAGTACATGGTACGAATGTTAAAGGTATAACCGTAAAAAGAGAAAACGAGGTACCTGAACCATTAGGTGAAGTACCTGAACCTGAACCTAGTGAGACACCTAAGGAGGAACCTGAAACAGAGACTAAGGACGAGACACCTAAAGAAGAACCTAAAGGTTCTACAGAGGAACAACCTAAAGAAGAACCTCCCGAACTACCTATACCAGCACCTCAACCGTCATACATTGGACAACCTGAAATTATTCGAAACCAACCTGTAAACATTACCCAATATGGTTTCAAAGAATACACAGACCAAGAGATAGAATATATTAGGTCCCGACTTCAGGCTAGAGATCCTAAAATATACTCTTCTAATGGTGTCTTTGTAAGAAAACATGCCTGGCGAGACAAGGATAACCCCGACTTGTATTATACGAATAGGTTCCAAATGTTAGCTGCGTATAGGAACAGGAAGTTAGACATAGACCCAAGTATTGAAATAGTTGATAAAGGACCCATGTATATTGACATATATACGAATGTAAAAACATATGTACAGGCACAACTACATACACGGTGTAGATATATATACCTTTGGGATGACGCTAAGGAAAGGGATTATGTCGCTTACTTAGCTGGTACGAAACCAGACGGTACATACGTATATGTTTGTTCTGACAAATACATGGAAAAGATTGGACCTATATCAACACTTGTTCCTGGAATAGTTCTTTATAGTCAAACCACGTGGTATAAAGAACAAAACTCGGTCTTACCACCAGGTAAGTCATATCGACCTGAACCTAGCTTACGCCTGAACGAACCTAAAGGTTCTACAGAAGAACAACCTAAAGAAGGTTCTACAGAGGTCATGG
>CAZJRY010000214.1:0-1410 GCA_964548625.1 uncultured Mediterraneibacter sp. | reverse complement strand
CGTGAGCTCAACCGTTATAAAAATCGAGCGTAGTTGTGCTCTGCACCCCGATACCCATGTCGCACTTAGCTGTGAAGAGCTTTCTCTGTGTCGTCGTGTGATAGACGCCGCATTTATGCAGAGAAGAAAGACAATTCGCAATTCTATGAAGGCAGCTGGCTTTGATGTAGAGATACTTGATGCAGCCTATAAGCTTGCTGGTATAGATGCCTCCTGTCGTGCAGAGTCGCTTCCACCCGAGCGCTTTATTCGCTTAAGCGTGGCAATAAAGGAGTTGTATGAAGCTTAACGATTTTTCTGACGAAGTTCTTCGCGTTATCGATGCTGATGGAGAGCTCTTTCACGATAAGCGCAATCGTGTTCATGTACCGCTCGCGCCCCAAGCTCCGCTTATAGATACTCATGGACATCTGTTCTTAAGCACAGAGATAGCGCCTGAAGTCTGTCTTGCACGAGCTGCTATTGCGGGAGTCGCTGAGTTTATTGTCCCTGTGAGCCCTCGCGGTCGTGATGCTTTGAGTGCTCATGAGATACTCGATCGGCTTTCCCGCTGGCAAGAAGCAGGACAAAAACTTCTTGATAGCTGCATTGAGCAAGGCGTTGTTCTCCCTAGTTTTTCTGGCGAAACACCGTCGGCAACGCTGCCTATGAAGCTGCGTATTGTTGCAGGATATCACCCGTATGAAGCAGCGTATACGCAGGATGCTGCTGCAATGCATGAGCTCGAGATACTTCTCGACGATGAGCGCTGTGTGGGTGTAGGGGAGTTCGGTCTCGACTTTGGACCGCATTCGGATGTTCCAGCAGATATCCAAGAGCAGGCATTTCGCGCTCAACTACGCATTGCTCATAGTCGTCATCTTCCTGTCCAGCTGCATATTCGCGATGCACAAGGAGATGAGAAAGCCGAAGCACATCTTTGGGCACTGCGCATTTTGGAGGAAGAAGGGATCCCAGAAGCAGGATGCGATCTGCACTGCTTTACCTGTGGTCCTGAAGTGCTTGCACCTTACGCTGAGCGTGGCTGCTATATAGCCTTTGGGGGTGCAGCTACCTTTAGCCGCTCAGACGATATTCGTGCTGCTGTTGCTGCATGTCCACAAGAGCTCTTGCTTTCAGAAACTGATTTCCCTTTTATGGCGCCTGTCCCTTTGCGCGGTATGCCTTGTGAATGTGCCATGGTGTCGTGGAACGCAGCCTGTATAGCAGAGGTGCGTCATGAAGCTCTGGGCGAGTCACACGAGCAAACATATAAGGCCCTATACAACAACGCCTGCAAGCTCTTTCAGCTTGGATAGCGCATCGCTCGTGTTGCAGCTGTGTTTCTCGATCTTACAAACGCATACATCCAACGTTGAAATAGCGGTGTGTTCGTGTCCCACGCTGGGTAGGCTTCTTCTGTCTTATAAC
>CAZJRY010000213.1:0-1415 GCA_964548625.1 uncultured Mediterraneibacter sp. | reverse complement strand
ATCAATGTGGTAAGCGGTGTCCTCACATCGTGGGAAAGGCTTGTCATGAGCTGCCTGTTCATCTCATCGTTTCGCCGCATTGCGGCAAGCTGCTCCTCATATCCCGATACAATCTGATTGACCTGATAAGCGACGGAAGCGGTCGGATCGCCCGGTTTTGCCAGCAGTTTCCGGTTTCCGTTCCCCTCCCGGATCTCTGAAAGAATCTCTTCCATTTCCCGAAGTTGTGCTTTTGTGTTCAGAAGCCGGAACACAAGGGCAAAAATCACACAGACTGCCGCGATTCCCAGTAGAAGCAAGATAATTACAATTTCATTTTCCATGCGTCTCAGAGCTCCTTATTGAACCGGTAGCCGATCCCCTTCACAGTCTGGATCACAGTGGGGGATGAGGGATCCGGCTCCACCTTTTTCCGCAATTTGCTGATCATGACCATAATATTGGCGTCATCGTAGCAGTATTCCTCCTGCCAGACCGCTTCGTAGATCTGTTTCTTTGTCATGATCCTTCCCTGATGATGTGCCAGATACAGAAGAAGCTCGAATTCCTTGTTCGGCAGTTCAAATGTCCCCTGCCCGGTGGTCACGCTGCGTTCATCAAGGTTGATCCTCAGGCCGGTAAAGGAAAGAATTCTTTCTGATGTGTCTGTTCCGTTCAGCATGGTATACCGCCGGATGAGGGAGGCGGCTCTGGCTAAAAACTCGTCCATGTCAAAGGGCTTTGCCAGATAGTCGTCCGCTCCGGACCGCAGGCCGCGCACTTTGCTGGCACTGTCATCCTTAGCCGTCAGCATCAGGACAGGGACGGCGCTGTCTGCCCGGATCGCCTCCAGTACCTCAAAACCTCCGAGCCCCGGCATCATGACGTCCAGCACCACCAACTGATAGCTGCCCTCCGAAAGCGCCGCAAGACCTTCTTTGCCGGAGCAGCGGCAGTCCGCCTGAATCTGCTCCGTTTGGAGCTGCTTCTTCAGCAGGGCGCATAATTCTCTGTCGTCGTCTATGATCAGAATTTTATTCATGATGATCTAATCCTTTCTCTGACATTCGCAAAGCCGTACTGCCGGATTTACTGTGCCGGCTGACCTGTCTGTTTTTTGTCTTGTTTTCTGAGCATTTCACATCCGCCGGACATGAAGTTGAGCAGCGTGGAGTGAACTTTATACCAGGTATCATTCTTTTCCCAGTTCAGAGCTTTGTTGACATTATATGTTCCTGTGATGATGAACAAAATGAGAAGCTCCGATTCCTTTTTTGAAAGATTTAAAACTTTCATAAAGACAGGGGCGAGTTTCTTTCTCTGATACTGAAAGATCCTGTTTACTACATAGTTGGAGAGTGTTTCATCGTGAAAGATCACCTGATATTTCGGCAGATGGGCGACTCTGTGGCAGATCGGAAGAAGAGATTCCTGCT
>CAZJRY010000212.1:0-1432 GCA_964548625.1 uncultured Mediterraneibacter sp. | reverse complement strand
TTTGGGAGGGATTATATTAGAATTGTAAACAGGGGTTCTGCGTAATTGAAGCATACAGAAAAGGAGGAAGATACGATGAGTGATCTTAGCAATACACAATTCTTTCAGGTAGAACCGGGACCGCAGATCTCAGCAAAAGATATTTTTGAGATTATATTCAAGGCTCTGAAGGAAAAAGGATACAATCCGGTCAATCAGATTGTCGGATATATTATGTCGGGTGATCCTACTTATATCACCAGCTATAACGGCGCGAGAAGTCTTGTGATGAAGGTGGAGAGAGACGAACTGGTAGAGGAACTCTTGAAAGCGTATATCGAGCATAATTCATGGGAATAATCTGTTATGAGGATTATGGGACTTGATTACGGGACGAAGACTGTCGGAGTCGCGGTCAGCGATCCGCTCGGTCTTACGGCTCAGGCGGTTGAGACAATAGGGCGGAAAGAGGAGAACAAGTTAAGACGCACATGCGCGCGTATTGAAGAACTGATCGATGAGTACGGGGTGGAAAAGATCGTGCTTGGTTTTCCAAAACATATGAACAATGATATCGGAGAGCGCGCGGAGAAATCGCTGGAGTTTAAGGATATGCTCCACAGGCGGACAGGGCTTGAGATTATTATGTGGGATGAGAGGCTTACCACGGCTGAGGCGGAGAGAACACTGATCGAGAGCGGAGTAAGAAGAGAAAACCGTAAGAAACATATCGATCAGATAGCAGCAGTATTTATCCTGCAGGGGTATCTTGACCGTCTGCATTTGCGAACGGGTCTGATGCCGGAAGAAAATACCGGCGGGATGGATGCGGGAAAGTAATGAGTAAGGGGCATTTGTATGGAAAAAGTAAGATTTGCATTTGCGGACGGGAATGGAGAAGACGAATTTTTTGTACTTGAGGAGACGATGATCAACGGAAATGAGTACATACTCGTCACGGATTCCGAAGATGACGACGCAGAATGCCTGATCCTGAAAGAGACAGAGAAAAAAGGCGAGGGGGACTGTGTCTATGAGATCGTCGAGGATGAGACTGAGCTTCTGGCAGTTTCAAAGATATTTGAAGAACTGCTGGAGGACGTGAATATTGAAATGTAAGGCGTTTTCAGCCTTTACAATAGATCTATTTACTGCGGGGAGACGAAAGAACGCGGATGGAACAACAGAAAAAAACAGAGGAACTGCTGAAGCAGAGACTGAAAGAAAAGGGATTAAAGATTACGAACCAGCGTATTCTGATCCTTTCAGTCCTTGAGCAGAACAGCGGCAGACATATGACTGCGGAGGATATCTATGAGCAGGTACTGCGGGATCATCCCGAGATCGGACTGGCTACGGTATATCGTACGCTGCAGCTTTTGTGGGATATGCAGCTTATAGACAGGATCAATCTGGATGACGGATGTGTGCGGTATGAGATCGGGCACCTGAT
>CAZJRY010000211.1:0-1510 GCA_964548625.1 uncultured Mediterraneibacter sp. | reverse complement strand
GATCTTGGAGATAGTTACCATAGCTATCTACAAAAGCAGGTACTCCAGGGTTCTCAAGACCAACTGAATTCATAATGCCTGAAGTAACTTCACATATCCTTGGTGAGGGGTTGCCAGGCCATGCGTGGGAGGCAACGCCCTTGCAAGTTATCGCACCAAGTTCAGCAACATCGTAGAAGCCAGAAAACTGAAAGCCATATCCAAAGGTGCCTGATGCCGTGCATATGGGATTTTTCATCTGGATGCCACCAAGATTTACCTCCATAGATACAGCCATTACATCAGCACCTCCCATGCATGAAATACTGGGCCATCTGTGCAGCAGGCAACACGCCTGCCATCAACTAAGTCAACTGAACAACAGTTACAAGCTCCAAATCCGCAGCCCATCATGCGTTCAAGTGATACTTGGCAATCGATGTTATGAGCGGCTGCAAGTGCGGCGATAGATGCCATCATTGGCTGAGGACCACAGCAAAGGATGTTGGTGTAGCTATGTTCATTGAGCAGCTTCTCAACACCAACAGATGCAAAGCCAGCTATGCCTTGGCTTCCATCGTCAGTCGTAACAATAAGGCTGCCACCAACACCGTCAAGAAGCTGTGTAAGCTTGTCTATTTCGGATGCTGGAAGATAGGAAGCAGACTTTGCAGCTATCACCGCATCACAGGGAATTTGATAAGTGTTGCAGATAGCTTCGGCAGCAAAATTAATTGGAGCAAGCCCCGCGCCGCCCGCAACCAATAGAGGGCGTCCAGTCATCTCAGAGAGCTTCCATCCATTTCCTAAGGGTCCAATACATGTAGTGGAGTCACCTGCCCTAAGCACAGTGAGGCGCTGAGTTCCCTCACCTACCACGCTATAGATAAGATCAAGCGTGCCCTCATCCGTGTGCGTACGTGCTGGCGCAAATGGCAAGCGCAAAAGATGTCGCCTATCACCAGGAACATCCAAATTTACAAACTGACCTGCTTGCAAGTCGCGTGCAAGATCTGGTGCATGCAGGCAAATGCGCCAGGTATCCTTTGCAATTGCTTCGTTGCTTACAACAGATACCGGGTGCATCTTTGGATGCTCAGCTGTATTCATTAGCTCGTATGCTCCTTTGCACTGCCTTCATCTGTGGACGTCACTTCGCCGTCGCGCAAGGTGAGCTTTCCACACATAAAGACCTCTGTGGCACAGCCAGTGAATGTATCGCCCATCCATGGAGAGTTCTTCGAGCGGCTCTCTATCCACTCTGGCGTAACCGTAATTTCGCGATGAGGATCAATAAGCGTAAGGCTTGCTATAGAGCCCTCTTTGAGTGACACGGGCTCAAGACGCAGTATCTTTCTTGGAGCAATAGCCATACATTCAACGAGTCGTTCCCAGCTCATGATGCCCTTGTTTACCAGGTTGCTCAGCATAAGTGGAAGTGCTGTTTCAAGTCCAATGATGCCAAAGGACGCGAGCTCAAATTCACATTCCTTCTCATGTGCTGCATGAGGAGCATGATCAGTTGCAACAC
>CAZJRY010000210.1:0-1517 GCA_964548625.1 uncultured Mediterraneibacter sp. | reverse complement strand
ATTCTATCGCCCTCTCTGTGACTCTGGAGGTCTGAACGAAGATGGTGGTCCGCATCGGACGAACCTGTAGCCCCTTTTCTCCATGAGCTTATTGAACCTGTCCAGATAGATGTTGGCCAGAATGGGGATCAGAGGGCCCCCCTGCGGGGTGCCCTCGTCCATCCTGATGCAAAATCTATCCGGGAAGACGGCCCGCCCTACGAACCTCTCTATAAGCTCCATGAAGGTCTTATCCCTGATTATTTACCGTATGACGTTTATCAGGATGTTTAGATTTAGTGTGTTGAAAAACTTGACTAGGCTAAAGTCTACTGTACCCTTTCTCCATATAGCTCTTGCACGCATAACAGCGTCGTACACACTCCTTCCAGGTCTGAAGCCGAAGGCTTGAGTCAGAGATATCGGTTCATATGTGTGGACCAACATCTGAGCAACCGTCTACTGTATCATACAGTTGACCACAGTGGGAACCCTTAGGATCCTTGTCCCACCGTTGAGCATTGGAGGGCTACTGCTAGTGACGCTTGCAGCCATAACGAGGACTTGCGGAGACACAGTGTCCTCCATAAGTACGGACTCCAGGACACGCCCTTCCTAGACTATACCATCATGCACAGACACGCGAAGATGATGTTTATAGACATGCTGGTATCAGAGAACGGCAGGAACAATAGGATCATCTTCTCGTACGTCTCGTTCAGGGTAAAGAGATGGCACCGAACCGGTGCCGTCGATTCCACAAGGTTCAATCTGAGTAACACAAACCTCTGACAGAGAAATAAATGGGAGCGTCGGTCCGGACTACAGAAGGCGGATCAAAATATACGCTCTGATCGACGTGGACACGAACAAGATTATAGCATACAACCTCGCCATGGATAAGATAGGGGATAAGACCGTGTTTCACATGTTGACAGACATGGTCTTCACCAAAGGCCATGTCTTTGATACGATCTACGTCGATTTGACCTACGAGGTCAAAGAGAACTGGAAGGACTCCGAGAAGCAGGGCTACACACTGATTGTCAAGTTCAACTGCAACGGGAAGAGCAACGGTTGCATGGCCATGGGCGTCATCACCAGGGAGTATCTGACCTGCTCTACGACGAATGGAGGAAAAAAGTGGGTTACGTACGTCGTTGGAAGTCGTAATGCACTTTCTTCGACTTCAAGCGGATAATCAGTGAGACCGTGTCGGTTATTACTGGCAGCGAAATCTCCCTTGAGATGTTCCTCAAAACGATGTCGTTCAACTTCTATAAGAACTTCCGCGCCTAAGTGCTTGAAGAGACTGACAATGGAGTTGTGGTGAAGAATGACTGAGCCGGTCCGATGACCGGCTCAGTATGTCGTGTCTATCGAATTGTGCAACAGTGTTGAAAAGAGGGAAGCACACAAAATAGAGCAACGAGTACCGAAGGTGGGATTAATCGGTTATTAAATCCACGTGACTGCCCTCCTTAGTGCGGATCACAAAGATCCTTCCTGTCAATCCTTTCCCTGAGCAGGTGTACGTG
>CAZJRY010000209.1:0-1530 GCA_964548625.1 uncultured Mediterraneibacter sp. | reverse complement strand
TAAAGTGCGTAAGTTTTGTTACCGGTAACTTACACACTTTATTTTACACTCCCGATTTTTAGAGTTCCCGACAGCCCCCTTCTGTTTTCCGCCTACACGACGCTCAGGCGCTTTGCCAAAGTTCTCTCATATATCTGATATCCCGTTGCGCTGTCATGGGATCCAATTCTTCCCTGACAATGACAATATCGGATCTGTTCTCTTTCAGCCAGCGGATGATCCCTCCATAGCGGATAACTCCTTCTCCCAGACATACGGGACAATATTCTCCTTCCGGACCGATCACAAAATCTTTCATATGGACTGCCTCTATCTTGTCCCCCAGCTCAGACATCCATTCCCTCCAGTATCTTTCCTGGTCGATCTCCGGATGTTCCAGTACATTCGCCGGGTCGAAGATCAGCTTCAGACGAATGCTGTCCATCATATACGGATACCATACTTTTTTCTCTTCTTCATTCAGATGCGGATATGCAGTCTCGCTTCCGACAATGGACGCACCCAGTACTTTATTAAATGCAAGACTCTTTTTAAAGGTGTCCACCGCGGTCTTTCTTATCTCATCGTCCGGATTTCCCAAATCCATATAGCATCCCAGGATATGGATCTTCACCCCCTCTTTCGCGAATACCCGGGAGGCGGTCTATCGGCTGTTTCCCATAGTCATGGGTTCCGGCAGCTACTAACATACTGTTCTCCTTTCTCCCTCTATATTCCGGTCTCTTTTCCGCGCATTACGGCTGTTTTCCGATATATGCCAGAATTCCTCCGTCTACATAGAGGATATGTCCGTTCACAAAATCCGACGCATCGGAAGCAAGGAATACTGCCGGTCCCTGAAGATCCTCCGGATTTCCCCACCTTGCGGCTGGCGTTTTGGAAATAATGAACTGGTCAAAGGGATGTCTGCTCCCGTCCGCCTGCCTCTCTCTCAGCGGAGCCGTCTGAGGAGTCGCGATATATCCGGGTCCGATACCGTTGCACTGGATATTATATCCGCCGAACTCAGAACAAATATTCCTTGTAAGCATTTTAAGACCGCCCTTTGCGGCAGCGTATGCTGACACGGTCTCCCTGCCCAGTTCGCTCATCATGGAGCATACATTGATAATCTTTCCGTGGCCTTTCTCGATCATCCCCGGGATCACAGCTTTTGAAACGATAAACGGAGCGTTCAGATCTACGTCCACTACTCTGCGGAATTCCTCAGCCTCCATCTCAAGCATGGACTTTCTCATGATGATCCCGGCATTATTTACAAGGATATCGATCACTCCGACTTCTTTATTGATCCTGTCGATCAGATCTTTTACCTGCGCCTCGTCCGTCACATCGCACACGTAGCCGTGAACGTCATATCCTTTTTCTCTGTAAGACGCCAGCCCTTTCTCAACACTCTCGGGATGAATCCCGTTAAAGCACACTGTTGCTCCCGCCTCAGCATAAGCAGAACCGATCGCAAAGCCGATCCCATAGCAGCCGCCCGTCACAAGAGCCACCTTTCCTTCCAGTGAAAAATTAACCATTTTT
>CAZJRY010000208.1:0-1580 GCA_964548625.1 uncultured Mediterraneibacter sp. | reverse complement strand
CATAGCCATGCACCAAGGTGATATAGCGCCTGTCAAGCACGCGCAAGCGAATGAGATCTTGCAGTGCTTTCTGAGCCTCGTCTGTTTTGGCACATACCATCAAACCAGAAGTATCTTGGTCGAGCCTGTGAACAATACCGGGACGGTCCTCCCCTTGCAAAAGGCCAAGATGAGCATATCCACAGCGCGCAACCAAGGCGTTTGCGAGCGTGTCGAAGCTGTGCCCTTGAGAGGGATGACATACCAAACCCGGCTGCTTGGATATAACGAGCAGATAGTCATCTTCAAAGCGCACGTCAAGGGGAATATCCGGATTGGGCAAAAGCAGCCCTTCTTCTGGCGCCTCATCCACCTCATAACGAACGCAAATTCTGTCTCCGAGCAGCATCTCCTCAGACTTTGAGCTAACACAGGTGTCATTTACCCATACACATCTATCTTGTATAAGTCGCGCGCAGGCAGAACGCGATGGCAATTCAGGGCAGGCGCCAAGAATTACATCGATTCGTTTTTTGTGGTCTTCAGGTCCTACGAGAAGCGTTACTTCATGCATCATTGCGCATGATCACCCACATCATGCGCCTGGACTTCTTCTGGCTGTGTCTGCTCAGTATCCCAGCGCACAAAGCAAATAATACTTGCAAAGGCAGCGCAGGTAATGAAGATGTCAGCCACATTGAAAATGGGGAAGTTGATAAAGGCAAAGGCAAAGAAGTCACACACTGCACCAAAAGCAAGCCTATCGATAAGGTTTCCTAAGCCACCCCCAGCAACGCATGCCAAGCTGCAAACCAAAGCAAAGGGCATGGATGGGCTTTTGAGCACCCAAACAAAGGCACCAAGCGCCACCGCAATAGCCAAGAGGATAAACAGGAAGTTGTTTCCCTCACCAATGCTAAATGCTGCGCCCTCGTTATAGACAAGCTGCAGATTAAGCACACCAGGTATAAAGCTAATGGATACCCCTTCAGCAAGATAGCTTCGCATATAAGCTTTTACGAGCTGGTCTACAAGCACACAGCTCAGAACTATTGCGCTGTAAAAAGCAGCATTTGTGCGCTGGGCTGTGTGCAGACGAGCCGAATGTGTCGTATTAGTGTGTTGCATCTTCGCTAACTGCTTCATGACAACGTGGGCACAGGCCATCCTCACCTAAGTCTCGCCAGTTCCAGCAGCGAGGACAGAGCTCACCTTCGGCACTTGTCACCTCACAAGCAAGCTCAGGACCATCCTCAAGCTCAACCGAGGCACATACCAAGAACTCCGCAAGATCAATCTTGGCACGCGTGAGTTTATCGGCAAGATCTTCGGGCAGGCGCAACATGGCTTGTACTGCCTGAGTTGAAGCGCGCTCACCCAACTGCTCGGATCCTGCAAGCTCTTCATAGGACTTCGTAAATACGCTGCGTACCTCGAGTAAAGCCTCATAGCTCTCAAGCAGATCTTCGTACTCGTCACGTGCAAGCGGTGCCTCAAACCAGTTGAGCAGGGCTGCAAAGCGCTGACCATCGCGCATGGATTCTGGCAAGTAATCCATTACTTCATCGCAGGTAAAGGCCAAGATAGGCTGCAGGTCGCGT
>CAZJRY010000207.1:0-1590 GCA_964548625.1 uncultured Mediterraneibacter sp. | reverse complement strand
AATAAATTTATTTATCTGATTCCCCTTATAGGAGAATACTCTCATAATTATCTGGAAAGCGTTTTCCTTTTGTGATGATAATATTACGTAGACTTTTTTCGTTAAAACAAACAAAATTATTTGTACAATTTTGTATATATTTTTTTATTTTCAAATTATGCTAAATTACTAGGAAAGCGTTTTCCTATTAGTGCTTTTGAAAGAGCTGATCTCCACTAACCAGCTCTTGCTTTCTATTTATTTAATACTTTCACAGTTCCTCTTCGTATAATCTTGTGGGGCACATATTGTATGGAAGCCTTTGTTTTACTTCCGTTCATACATTGAAGTAACTTTTTTGCCGCTTTCTCTCCCTCTTCAAAATAAGGAATCCTGACGGTGGACAATTCCGGTCTGAAGTATGTTGCATATTCAAGATCATCAAACCCAATCACTGATATATCATCAGGCACTGAGACTCCCTGGCTGTTAAGGAACTGTATCGCTCCAATGGCAATCAGATCACTTCCGGCTACTACCGCCGTCGGCAGAACACCGTTTTCCTCGTAAATCCGCTTCATGCCTTCATAGCCGCCCTGGAATGTGAACTGTACCTGTTCTATATATGAGTATGGAACTGTGATCCCCAGCTCTCTCAGCGCTTTCTTGTAACCTTCCAGTCGCTTCTGTCCGGATGAATAGTCATACTCCGGACCGCCGAGATATGCAATCTTCTTGTGACCGTTCTGATACAGGAACATTACTGAATCATACATTGCCTGAACATTGTTATGCATAACCGTATCAATAGGGCTGTTCCCCGCAGATGCCGCCTGAGTTACCAACACAACAGGATAATCTTTCTTCTCCATAGCACCGACCAACTCCCGGTTGACGTCCACGCCTGCGAACAAAACTCCATCGATCTGCCGCTCTTCCAATATATTAAGAAGCCTCAGTTCGCGCTCAAACTCGCCGCCGGACTCGCATACCATGATGGTATATCCTTTCTTTGAACATGCACTGTTGATGCCTTTTGTCAGCGCTCCGAACACTGCATTAGAGATATCCGGCACTACGACTCCGACGATATTAGTCTTCTTCGTGATCATGCTCTGAGCCAGAGCATTTGGTGTAAAATGATTCTTCTCTATAATCTGATATACCCGTTCTCTGAGTTCCGGACTGACCGGCTTCGTATTATTTATCACTCTTGATACAGTAGATATTGAAACACCCGCCTCTTTCGCGATATCCGCGATTGTCACCGCCATGTCGTATACTCTCCTTTGCCAGACAGGAAAGCGTTTTCCCGTCTGGCTACATAATAGCACCATTCTATCACATCGTCAATTATCTTTTTCCTGTTTTTAGTTTTTTTTACAAAACATCCAATTTATAAGGTTCTGTTTTGTAGAAACTTGACAATTTATACCTTGATCTGTGACAGAACTCCTTTGAGTTCATTTGCCGATTTTCTCAATTTTTCCACTTCTTCAACGCTCAGACTGATCTCCAGCACCTGCTCCGCGCCTCTGTTTCCTATGATCGTAGGGATACTCAGGCACAGTCCTTCTAATCCGTATTCTCCGTTAAGAGAAACCGATATCG
>CAZJRY010000206.1:0-1652 GCA_964548625.1 uncultured Mediterraneibacter sp. | reverse complement strand
GATGTTGAAATTTCACCTTTGAATGAGTTTGATAAGGCATAACGTTAAAAATCTATTGAAAAATCCGGAATCAGGAAAGTAATGACTTACATAAGCCCATCACATAACATGTGTAGGCTAAATTTCTAAGTTTAATGTCGTTGCAAAAGTTCCGTGAAAAATAAAAATAACGTCATCATTCCGATTACTATTGTGGTGTTCACTTTTGGTACATGTTCTTATGAATGGTTGCTTCATGGTTGCTCCATTGTTGACTCATGGTTGGACCATGCTTTACCCATGACTTGGTTACTCCATGGCTAGGTCATTGTTAGACCATGAATGACCCATGCTTGGACCATGATTTGGATGACCCATGGATAACTCATGGATGAACCACCAGTTCAATCATCCCAGACATCCCATGGTTGGACCATGACTGGACCACGGTTGGACCACTCGATGGATGGCCCATGGTTGCTCCACCTTTCAACCTCTCTCAATTTCTTTGAAATTCGGTTGATCCGTGGTTGACTCATGGATGCTCCACCACCTAGATGACCCATGACCAGACCATGCTCGGACCATGACCAGACCATGAATGACCCATGACTTGGATGACCCATGGTTGACTCATGACTTAACCATGAATGACCCATGACTTGGATGACCCATGGTTGACTCATGACTTGACCATGAATGACCCATGCTTGGACCATGACTTGGATGACCCATGGATGACTCATGGATGAACCACCAATTCAATCATCCCAGACATCCCATGGTTGGACCATGGTTGGACCACGGTTGGACCACTCGATGGTTGCTCCACCTTTCAACCTCTCTCAATTTCTTTGAAATTCGGTTGATCCGTGGTTGACTCATGGATGCTCCACCACCTAGATGACCCATGACCAGACCATGCTCGGACCATGACCAGACCATGAATGACCCATGACTTGGATGACCCATGGTTGACTCATGACTTAACCATGAATGACCCATGACTTGGATGACCCATGGTTGACTCATGACTTGACCATGAATGACCCATGCTTGGACCATGACTTGGATGACCCATGGATGACTCATGGATGGACCATGGATACTCCAACTGAGTACACGTTGTGGGCTTGCGCCCACGATAAGTGAAATGATAAAAGTGTTTGTAAACTTGGTTCTCAAAATAGTGGCCGACCGATTTTGTTTAAAATAGTGGCCGACCAATATTGTTCTCAAAAAAATATTGGTTAGACGGTTTCTTGTGGTCATTTCATTTTTTTTAATGTCAGAGATACAGAACGACTGCGAATTCGAAGAAGCCACATACCGAGACCCAGCTGGTGCCGAGAGGTTCGCCAGAGAACTCCTAAGCACAAACATCGATGAGATTGTGGCTAATTTCCCCGATTCACCATTTGCACAAAATCGCTACAATCAGCTGTACGAATACGTTCACCACGAGCCAATGCCTGCAAGTCAAAGGGTAAGAAGACAGGAAGTCCTTGATTGGGCCTCAAATAATATACGATCTTGGACAAATGACCCAAATACTCTGGTTCAACGATATTTCGCAGATATGGAAAAACTCGGAGAATTATCTCGAGAAATAAAGCCACCGCACAAAACACCACCAATACAATCAGTCATCAGATGTCATTATTCCAGAATCA
>CAZJRY010000205.1:0-1716 GCA_964548625.1 uncultured Mediterraneibacter sp. | reverse complement strand
CACCGTCTCCCGGATAGTCTGCCGCTCTATGATTACGCGCCGGATGTGCGCGTCATGGGAGACTATGTTTATTTCTGCGCATTGAAGCGGGGAGAAAACTGCAGTTTTTACCGGACAAAGAATATTCTGGAGGGGCCTTATGAAGAAATCCCGGGAACGTTTGATTTCTGGGATCCGAACCTGTTTCCGGACGAAGACGGACGGCTCTATTTCTACTGGGGATGTTCCAACATGACCCCGGTCTGGGGAGTGGAACTGGATCCGGAGACTATGCGCCCTCTGGGAGAGAGGGTCGCTCTTATAGAGGGCGATGCATTTGAAAAGGGATATGAGAGAGTGGGAGAAGATCACACTCTTATTCCCAGATCGGAAGAAGAGATCGAGGCATCTTATCAGGGCTTTTTACAGGCACAGAACATGACCGAATCAGATTTTCCGGATGAATATAAGCTGCTTGTAAAAGGTATGTTCAGCCGGAAACCTTACATAGAAGGGGCATGGATGAACAAATTTAACGGGAAATATTATCTTCAGTATGCATGTCCGGGCACGCAGTACAATATCTATGCGGACGGAGTATATGTCGGAGACAGCCCGCTGGGACCCTTTACTCTGGCGAAATGCAATCCCTTCTCCTATAAGCCGGGAGGATTTGTCCCGGGTGCAGGACATGGCTCGACCATGGAGGATCCGGAGGGGCGTCTGTGGCATACATCTACTATGCGGATCAGTGTCAACCACGACTTTGAGCGGCGTGTGGGAATCTGGCCCGCAGGTCTGGATCCGGACGGAGAACTGTTCTGCAATCAGAGATACGGAGACTGGCCTGTGAATGTGGAAGAGGTGAGAAAAGACCCGTGGCGCAGCCCTTCATGGTATCTTTTGAGTTATAAAAAGGCGATGAGCGCCTCCTCTTTTGAAGAGGGGAAAGAACCGGAAAAGGCGGCGGATGAGAATGTTCGGACATGGTGGCGGCCGCTGTCTGCGGAACGGGAAGAATGGCTGCGCATGGATCTGGGAATGATTTCAGAAGTACATGCAATGCAGATCAATTTCGCGGATGACAGGATCGATATCCCGGTGCCGGGAAAGATCGGCGGCTCCGCCACGCAGCCCCGGTACATTGAAGAGAGGGATCTTGCGACCCGGTGGATACTGGAAGGCTCGACAGATGGGGAGAAATATGAAGTACTCATTGATAAATCCGGGGCAGAGACAGACCTGACCCACGACCTCATCGTATGGGAGGAAGGGAAAAAACTGCGGTATCTCAGACTTACGGGTATGGAAGTACCTTACGGACAGAGACCGTGTATCTCCGGGCTGCGCGTGTTCGGAATGCAGGAAAAAGAGAAACCGGAGACTCCGGAATTCTCCGCGCAGAGGACCGGGGATCTGGACATGCAGGTCGTGATCCGGGGAACCGGCGCTGTGGGGTATAATATTCTCTGGGGTGAGGAGCCCGGCAAGCTGTATCACAGTTGCATGACATTTGACGAAAGCAGACGGATCGGAGCTCTGGTAAAGGGCAGAGACTACTGGGTGAGAGTGGACGCTTTCAATGAAGCGGGAATTACGGTGGGAACCGTGGAGAAGCTCGGATAGCGGATATTCCTGCCCTATGGTGCATACTTTTTCTGTGAGTTTTTCGTGCGCATTTTAAAACAGGACAATATCATTCCAAAAAAGACAAAATAATGCTGTTTTTGGCGGAAC
>CAZJRY010000204.1:0-1718 GCA_964548625.1 uncultured Mediterraneibacter sp. | reverse complement strand
CCCCCGGCAATAGCCAAGCAATACAAAACAGCGGGCAATATAGTGATCTGGGATTTCCCACTTTTTCAAAAAATCAGCGCCTGCCTCATTGTCAAATGTTTCTTCTCCTCTGGCAACGATACAAGATGAAATTCCTAATTCTGTTGCGGCGAGCACCATGTTTTCAGCGCAGCAGTAAGCGTCCGGTATGCTGTATAGAAAATTTTGCGGTCCGAATATAATACATACTGTCGGCGCACCGTAAAAACCGCTTTTTATTGCCGGAATGTCTATAATACTCGGCTGATCTCCGGAGACATAAGATCCGACCAGATTTTTGCGGTCAAACTTTGCGACATTCAGTCTGCCGATCTTTTCACAAAGTTCTTTATTATAAAGGGCGCGGATGATTGACCGCTGCCCCCCGCCGGCGTTAGGCGCATAAAGACCGGCTTCCATAATCTTTTCAAGATCAGAGCGTGAAATTTGTTTATCATCATATTTGCGAATGGAACGCCGGTATTTTATCACATCAAATAAATTCATAATTCCACTTCTTTCCAACACTGGGGATCTGCCGCGTAAAAATTTCCGTCCCTGCCGCCGGCAACCGCGGGACAGCCGCGACAATAGGGCAGCAATTCGCATTTGGAGCATTTTTCAAATTTGCCGTAATCACGGTATCGTTCCATCTGACAACCCCATATATCGGCAAGACGGTCAAGAAATACATTTCCGACTTTGCTGTTTTGGACCCGTCGGCAGGCATAAATATCCCCGTTAGGCAAAATTGTCATGTGACAATTTCCGCAGTTACAGCCGCCGTAAATCATGCCTGTCTGTGCGTTCTCCGGAATTTTGAAAATATTCTGTTCATACTCATAAAGCGTCCAGAGATGGTCTTTTTTATTAAAATAAGTAGAGCAGCCTTCAGCCTCATACTTTTGGAATTTCTTATAACACATGTCCAGCAGTTCCCGGTATTCTAACGGAGAAATCCCCGTATCTTTTTCTTCGCTGGTGGGACAATAGCGGGCAAACGCAAACACATCAGCGCCGGCAGCCACAACAGTGTCGATAATATCAGGAACTTCCCGGATATTAGCACTTGATACCGTAGTCATAATAACAGAACGGATACCGGCGTCTTTGATACAGCGTATCTTTTCAAGCGTACAGTCAAAGGAGCCCGGCTTGCGGAACCAGTCGTGTGTTTCACGCATCCCGTCAAGGGAAAGCTGGTATTTCCGGCAGCCGCCGGATTTCAGTTTCCGACAGACGTCATCGGTCAAATGGAACGGATTTCCCAAAATCGTAAATGGAATTTCCTGTTCTTTTAACAGAGAAAGAAGCCGCCAGAAATCAGGATGCAGGATTGGATCTCCGCCGGTGATATAAAAATAAGGCAGACGGTTATAAATCCTGCAGAAATCAAGACAGTTATAATAGGTGTCCTGCATTTGTCCCCAGCTCATACTGTCCGGTTTCCTGCAGACATCTTCCGAAAAAATGTAACAGTGTTTACACCGCTGGTCACACTCATCTGTAATGTGCCATTGATAGGCAAAGTATTCTTTCATACAGTTTCCTCACTTTAATACAGAATATCTGTCACAGCCGGCAAAGCCGGATTTCCGGGAAATTGTCCCCGGCAGTATGGTGCTGCCGGGGACCGGCGGACAACAGACAATCTATTTGTCGCCGGCGCCGCAGGCAGAACCGCAAGCCGCAGGCTTTTC
>CAZJRY010000203.1:0-1813 GCA_964548625.1 uncultured Mediterraneibacter sp. | reverse complement strand
GACGAGCAGGAACTGGTGCTTCAATATGACGACAGATATTCTGTAGATGATATAAGAGAAGGCTGGAAAATCGTCTCTATAAAAACGACAGAAGTTACGTCGAATCAGGTTTCCCGAGGGGAAAACACGGGAGAACCGGATACGGATGTCATTCTGCAGGATGATGAGAGCGATACGGATATTGTTGCCACTGGAACAGGAACGGCAGAAATTTTGCTTGCGTCGGAAGAACAGGCAGAAACAGCCAGAACAATTCTGGAAAACGGGACTGACGGCTTAAATGCAGGTGAAACGATAGAATTACTCCGTGTTAATGTTACGGTAGAACCGGCAAGGCTTACGATTATGTATATAGAAGGACAGAGCAATGCGGCAGGATCGTGTTCTTCCGCCACCGGCTACCGCCTTAATGAATCGATCGCATGTGAGTCCGGCGAGGTGTATTCGACTTATGCGCCGTTTACTTCCAGAGCGGAATCCATCGCGGGAATATCTTTTTCAGAATTATGTACAGAAGAAAACGCGGCTGATTTTGTCGCCGGTTCGCTCCGTGGAAATGAGAGTATATCAGGGACAGAACTGGAATATTCTCTGGCTACACTTACAGCAGACGGGAACGGAAAGACAGGTCCGGACAGCGGTCTCGCGTATGAGTGGAACCGGCTGACAGGAGACAAAGTATGGGTGATAAATACAGCATGGGGCGATACATCGATCAGCAAGTGGGTTCCGGGAGGAACATGTTATGAGGCGGCTATGGCTGTAAACCGATTGATACAGCAGACATATCAGGCTGAGATAGAGGCAGGCCATTATACGATGGGGGAAAAGCTGCTTTTTTGGCTCCAAGGGGAAAAGGATAAAAGTATGACTGCCGAATCTTACTATGACTCACTGGAGACGTTGTACAATGCCGCGGTACAGGAATTGGATCTGGACGGATTTGGCATTATCATGGTACGCTCGAATGAAGGAAGCAGTACCAACGCAGAAGACATCAGCATGTCAGGGCCGCGCATCGCGCAGTATACGGCAGGAAACAGTACGGAATTATCTAAACTGTTTGTGGTGAGCAATGCCAATGAACAATGGGTATCAGATGACGGGGTAAAAGAATATTTCACCAACGCATATCCCCGGGGGTATCTGACATATCCTATGCGCACATCATCGACACAGCTTCCGGCTTCTGTAGCCGAAGTACACAGTGATGTGCATTATTCCCAGATCGCGCATAATGAAAACGGGATTACGGCCGCAGATGGAATGTACGCCGTGATATATAATTCCGGCGCGGACATCCGGGATGTCTCATGGTATGGAAGAAACGGAACCATTATCACAGAACTGGAGATAGGTGTGGGAGATACAAGTGTGGCAGTTCCGGTGGCGTCGCCATGCTATAGCGGCAAACAGATCCGTTGCAGTACAGAAGGTGTTGCCGCATATTATGATGAAAAAACAGGGACAGTTACGGGAGCGGAGACGGGAGATGCATTGCTGCTTGCCGTTGATGATTCGGGAAATGCCCTGTCCGCTCTGGATATTAATGTAGTCGGAGTGGGAACGCCAACACTTTCCGGGACTTCGACAGCGGCATCCGGCATCAAGATCAGTTGGGAATCGGTCAATTCAGCATCGGGCTACGCGGTATACCGGAAGGAATCCGGCGGTAGCTGGAGCATGATCGGAACAACGACCTCCACCAGTTACACAGATACGACGGCGAAAAACGCGACGACATACTATTATACGGTTCGCGCGTATAAGGGCAGCCTGTCCACGGCAAAGGCGAATAAGTATGACGCGCAGT
>CAZJRY010000202.1:0-1860 GCA_964548625.1 uncultured Mediterraneibacter sp. | reverse complement strand
AGTGGGGATACGGACAGTTGGATCTGTATAATACATTTGAGACCATGCGGCAGCTCTGATGTCTGCGGAAAAGCGGCAAAACAGAAAAGACAGCGCGTCCTATGGAACTGTCTCCGTAGAATGCGCTGTCCGGAATTTATTAAACATTACTTCTGTCCGAGCTGAAGTATCTCCTGCCCCCGCAGCCTTATCACAGGTCCGCCGGTTCCTTCGATGTATTCTCTCGTGATCACGACCTCGCCTATGCTGTCGTCCTTCGGGATCTCATACATGATATCCAGCATAAACTCCTCGATAATGGCACGCAGGGCGCGTGCCCCTGTGTCTTTTTCCATCGCTTTCTCCGCGATCGCTTCAAGAGCCCCCTGATCGAATTCCAGCTTTACTTCGTCGAGAGCCAGCAATTTCCGATACTGTTTCAGGATCGCGTTTCTCGGCTCCTTTAATATCCTGACCATCATATCTTTGTCAAGCGGCTTCAGTGTAAAGATGATCGGAAGACGTCCGAGGAACTCCGGGATCATACCGAACTTCCGCAGGTCCTCGACCGTAACTCCGGACAGGATATCTCTGTCATTCTCAAACTTGTCTTTCAGTTCCGAATTAAACCCCATAGAGGTCTTCTTCCGGAGACGTTCCCTGATGATCTCCTCCAGATCCGGGAAAGCGCCTCCGCAGATGAAAAGGATATTCTTCGTATTGACCGTAGTCAGCGGAACCATCGCGTTCTTGCTGTTGGCGCCCACCGGCACTTCCACATCGCTTCCCTCGAGAAGCTTCAGCATTCCCTGCTGAACAGACTCTCCGCTTACGTCTCTCTGGTTGGAATTGCGTTTCTTGGCGATCTTGTCGATCTCGTCGATAAAAATAATGCCCTGCTCCGCTTTCTCCACATCATTGTCCGCGGCTGCCAGAAGTTTGGATACGACGCTCTCGATGTCGTCGCCTATGTATCCGGCCTCCGTAAGAGACGTGGCGTCCGTGATCGCGAGCGGCACGTCAAGAAGTCTCGCAAGCGTCTTGACCAGATATGTCTTTCCGCTTCCTGTCGGCCCGATCATAAGCATATTCGACTTCTCGATCTCGATATCATCCGCAGCATCCGCAGCCACTCTCTTATAGTGATTGTACACGGCGACGGACATTGCTTTCTTCGCGTATTCCTGCCCCACCACATAGTCGTCAAGCTTTGCCTTGATCTTGTGGGGCGCGGGAATATTTTTGATGTCCAGCTTGTGGAATTCTTTCGGTTTTTCCTTTTTCTTCCTGATCTTCTGCTGTTTCGGCTGCATATTCTCGAGATCCGACATATTGAAGAACTGAACGCCCGGCATATTCATCAGACGGCTTAAGTCCACCGGTCCGTTGGTCATAGCGTCAAAGCTTCTCTGCATACAGTCCGGACATACCGTTATATTATTCGGAAGATCGATCATCTTCCCGGTCACGCTCTCCGGACGGTGGCAGATAAAGCAGACTTTCTCATATCCGTCATCATCCTCCTTATCGGAGCCGCCGCCGTCTTTTCCGCCGGCGCGGGAGGACGTGTCCTCGGGCATATGCTCCGCTCCGGACCGGCTGTCCTCTCTGCTGTTTTCTTTCTCTTTATCTTCCTCATCCATTAAGACGAAATCCTTATCCGACATAAATAATTCCCTTCTGCAATCGATTGATCTCTGTCAGCCTGCAGCGCTTTTCCCGTAAAACGCGCACAACCGACTCTGTTATTATAGTACAGATACACAGCTTATACAAATGAACTTTTTCTAAAGCCGTCGGTCCCCGAAGCAGCTCAGCCGCCCGTCACTGGATTTCCTGCAGTCTCAGCCCGGCGGTGTCTGTCACGGGCAGAGAAAATAC
>CAZJRY010000201.1:0-1931 GCA_964548625.1 uncultured Mediterraneibacter sp. | reverse complement strand
TGAACCATATTTACAGAGGTCAACGCATGGACAACCGCAAGACTGGTCTCTAAAAACAATTTCCGAATAAACACCTAACCTTTATTTCCAAATTAACTCTTTAAAACCTTTTTTCATGAGTAATTTCATGGTATAGAACCAAGACATAGTACCTAGGTATGGTTCCTGAGAGATAGACCTCAGAAACTTTTCATAGGTTTATTTTCCATGTAAAACATAGAATTATACTCATGTCTAGTAACCAATATGACCAGTACCTTAATGACTTAATGTCTGATAAAGTTGCTAGTGTTATGTCTATTAGTGACGTCAAGGCATGGAGAATAGAGTATAGGATATGGATGTATTACCTACACTTACTAGAGTTGTTACCTACTGAAGACTTAACTGAATATTGTAAGAACACAAACCAAAACTATGCCCATGATAACTATATTAAAGTCAACGGGGCTATGACAAAGATAAAGTTTCCACGTACCACGTTATTAGATTCATACCTAGACCTCAGTAGAAGAGTCATATTAGTTTTGTTAACTATCTATAGACAACAAAACGTAACACCTCAAGACATAAGAATTAACGAGTTCTGTGTTGTCTCTAGTCCTGAAGAATTACCTTTAAGGCATACCTTGATATGTATTGACGAAAACTGGAAACCTGACCAAAAGTGGATACCTGAACTAAGACCACGTAAGTCTAACCAACCACCTCCTGACCCACCTGTACCACCCAGGAAACCAAATAAAGAAGAGTTACCTGATTACCTCATGATAGCTAGTAAAATATCTGGTAATAGTACTGACATGGTCTATATAATATTCCAAGTCATGTTATGGACTGAATGGAAGGATAAGTTTAACAACCTTACCGAGGTACATAAAACAGTACCTGTAGCAGACATCATATCGTTATGGGCCTTTCATATATTAACAATGCTTGCTAATGAATGGACAACGAATGGGGCTAACATGAACCTTGACCTTACATATTTTACTACTCGTTTGGAAACACATGATTACGCGTTTAACCCAACATACTTCAAGTCTATGAAGAAGAAATAAACCCTTTTATTCTTATGGGAAATGAGTCAAGACTTAACTAAGAGTTTTAACATAGCATATGCTCTTAAGAGACACCTCGACTACTTGATGGCTAACCAAATAGACCATAACGTTATGGGTGATGCCCTTAAACGAAAACCTTTTGGGTATTCCAAAGACGTACAAGACTGGGTACTAATGTATAAAAAACGAGAATACCCAACCGAACCTAGACATTTTGCATTAATACGTGACTACAAAGCGTTAGTGAACAAGGTAATACAGTCTATATTAGGTACTTGGATAACTCATGGTATGATAGCACGAAAGTTTGTACCTGTAGATGTATGGGCAACTATGTCCTGTCATGACCCTGTTGACGAACGAAACCTTGAACACACATTAATAGTCGCCGAAAGAACGTCAACTATAAAGACCGAAGAATTACCAACTGAATTATACATAGTGTCTGATTTCTCTGTTGCTATAGGTGTACGGAAATACTCCGGTCAAGCTTATGTTGCCTTCCGACTAGAAGACTGGCGTGAAACAGGTTGGAACCCAGATAGGGACTTAAACGCTAGGAACACTATAGTAATGTTATCTATGTTTGGACATGAGATAGCTAAGAAGGCCTATGACTTATTAAATATAGCTGTTGAAATGTTCACTTATAACTATAAATACATGGATACAATTGACTCTATTAAATGGTTGGCAGACATAGTACCTATTAAAGTTGACAGGAAAGCTATGGCTGGTTGTGTACCTAAGGAACTAGCTAAAATGTTAGGTCTGTAACAGGTCTGTAAAAGCGAACGGAAAAGGTTCCCCATGGCCTCGCTAGGACACCAACCGAACTGGCCAACCGGACAAGGCAATATATGTTTT
>CAZJRY010000200.1:0-2028 GCA_964548625.1 uncultured Mediterraneibacter sp. | reverse complement strand
AATCCCAGATCACTATATTGCCCGCTGTTTTGTATTGCTTGGCTATTGCCGGGGGAAATATCCGCCGGTCAAACCAAGGAAAGAAAACCGCATGAAAATCATAGACTGAAAGCTTTGATCGCGTTTATATATGATGAATGCGATGGAAAATTAATCACAATTTGCTCACCTTATCTCTTTATAAGATTTCACACCGTTTTATCCTTGCTCCGAGCAATTATAAGGGCAAAAGCAAGGCAGGAAAAACTGGTAACAAGATATAACAAAGTGTGGCAATGGGAAAACTGTGGTGTATGTGCGAATATATGATTTTGGTGGATTACAAAATGGAACAATACAGCTATAACAAACCAAACGGCCTTGGGATCATCCGGCATATCGCTTTCCTGGATGATGATTTTAAAAAGGCTCATCCCGAGATGCCTGTAGAAAAAAATCAGATTCCCCAAACGAAGACAAGTCTGTCGGGGACTCCTCCGCCCTTCATCCGGTCCTGACCGACTACTTCGCTCTTCACCCTCAGTTTTCACCGGATACTTTTCTCGGGGACTCTGCTTTTGACACGATCGAAATTTATGGTTTCCTGAAAGAGGAATTCCATTTTTCCAAAGCCCTGATCCCCTATAATGTACGCAACGAAAGCGCTCTCCCTGAAGTCGGCTATAATCCTTACGGTTATCCCACCTGCCCCAATGACTCTTCCCTTGCCATGAAATATCTCGGGCATTGTCATGATATTGATATGGAACCTTAAGATTACAGTATTTGCGGTCATGAAAAGACCGACACATAATATGCCGGTTTCTTTCCATTCTGAATCCAAAGAGTATAAGATTTCAGGATTATTCTGCTATATCCAGATCAAACCCGAAATATCTCACCGAATTATTATAGGAAATATCTTTCACAATTCCGCCGAGCACTTCCATATCCGGCGGATATTCTCCGTTTTCTACCCATTTGCCAAACAAATCACAGAGAATCCTCCTGAAGTATTCGTGTCTTGCATAGGACAGAAAACTTCTGGAGTCCGTGAGCATTCCCACAAAATTGCCGAGACATCCCAGATTCGCAAGGGAAGTAAGCTGCTTTGTCATACCGGCTTTGTGATCATTGAACCACCATGCGGACCCCTGCTGGATCTTTGCCGCCGCAGAGGAATCCTGAAAACAGCCGATGATAGAGCCGATCGCCTCATCATCGTTCGGGTTCAGGCTGTAAAGGATCGTTTTCGGAAGGCTGCCGGATTTATTCATTGCATTTAGGAATTCTGCCATTTGTCCGGAAGGTGCATAGTTGTTGATACAGTCAAATCCTGTATCCGGTCCCAGCTTTTCATACATCACTGTATTATTGTCTCTCTTACAGCCATAGTGCAGCTGCATAACCCAATCCATTTCACTGTATCGGGAACCCGCGAAAAGCATGAACGACGTTTTGAATTTCAGTTCTTCTTCTTTCGTGACGGCTTCACCGGCCATACGTTTTGCAAATATAGCCTCGATCTCTTTCTCCGGTGCCGGCACGTACATTACATATTCCAATGCATGATCAGATACACAACATCCCGTTTCTCGGAAGAACTGCATTCTTGTCTCCAGTGCTTTCTTCAAATCTGCGAATGTCCTGATCGTTGTATCTGCCGCAGCGCCGAGTTTCTTTAAATATTCCCTGTAATCCGGCTTTTCTATATTCATCGCTTTATCCGGGCGCCATGCAGGCAGTACCTGAGTTTCAAAATTGTCGTCTTCTTTGATCTTTTTGTGCCATTCAAGAGAATCTGCCGGATCATCTGTCGTACAAATCAGAGTTACGTCAGACTGACGTATCAGGTTTCTGACACTCATGGAATCCTGACGTAATTTCTCATTGCACAGATTCCATACATCTTCCGCTGTCTTTCCGTTCAGGACGCCATGATAATCGAAATATCGCTGCAGTTCCAGATGGCTCCAGTGATACAGTGGATTTCCGATGCCCCTCTCCAGTGTCTCCGCCCATTTCTGAAATTTTTCTCTGTCCGATGCA
>CAZJRY010000199.1:0-2041 GCA_964548625.1 uncultured Mediterraneibacter sp. | reverse complement strand
TAGTATAACTAAATATATTTTTGAAATCAGAAGAAAGGATCGATGAATATATGAATTTAGAAAGGAAAAAAAATATAAATCCACTTCAGTTTCTCTACCGGATCCTGCAGGGCGCTCTGATCGGACTGGGGGCGGTACTGCCCGGTATATCCGGTGGTGTACTGAGTGTGATATTCGGCATTTACAAGCCGATCATGGAGCTTCTGTCCAATCCGTTTAAGAACTTCAAATCCCATGTCCCTCCGCTGATCCCGGTATTTATCGGCGGCGTTATCGGATTTTTGGGAGTCGCGAACGTTCTTGCGTTTTTTCTTGAAAAATATCCGGATCCGTCTGTCTGTGTCTTTATCGGACTGATCACGGGAATGCTCCCGTCGCTGTTCCGCGAAGCGGGGGAGCGCGGACGCGGCAAAGGCTCTTTTATCTCCATGATCATCTGCATGATCGTGATCTTCTCTATCCTGATCGGACTGCAGATGTTCTCCATTGAAGTGACTCCCAATTCCTTCTGGTATCTGTTCTGCGGATTCTGCCTGGCGCTGAGCGTGATCGCGCCCGGCATGAGCTTTTCCACACTGCTCATGCCTCTGGGACTCTACACACCGTTCGTGGACGGGATCGGACATTTTGATATGGGCATTCTTCTTCCCGCCGGCATCGGAGCCGTTGTTACTGTGCTCTGCCTCGCCAGGGCGATCAACGCGCTGTTCGACAATTTCTATTCTGTCGCATTCCACGGCATCATCGGAATCGTGATCGCCGCTACAGTCATGATCATCCCTGTATCCGGATTCATGAGCCCGGGAACGGCAATTGTGAATATTATCTGTATCGCGGCCGGTATCGTGATCGCGCTGCTGCTGGATAAATTTAACAGCAGGGTCAAGGTGGAGTGATCCGCCTGATCTGCTGTTAAATTTATTGTTATCCGTATTACATATATTTTTTTATAAACGCGATTTCATCGTCATTTGCCTGCCGCGCCAGGTCTGAATACATATTCACATGGAATACGTGCCCGGTTTTCTCGTCTCCGTAGATCTTATACTCGCATGGAACTCCTTTTTCCCTGAGCATCCGGGCCATAGGCTCGCACTGATCCACAAGGAAATCCCCTTTTGCCGTAAGCAGGTAAGCCGGCGGAAATTTCTCCGTCACATAGTCGAGTACATCCAGCTTCTTTCCGTACACCAGAGGCTGTTCCGTAAGATAATCTGTCATGAGCTTGTTTTCCGAAATGTTCATGGCCCTTCCTTTCAGATCATACATCCCGCAGTTAAGGCCCACTGCTCTTAAACAAAAATCCGGCGGAACCATTTCCATCACTTCGGCATATTCCTGATTCGTACAGATGACCGCATACTGGCTGGCGAGCTGCGCTCCCGCGGAATCCCCGATCAGCGCCACTCTGTCCGCATCGAATCCGTAGATGTCCGCCTTTCTGCAGATCCACTCCATCACAAGATTCAGATCAAGGATCGGCATGGGGAATTTGAACTTCGGCGCAAGATGATAATTAAAACTGACTACCGCAAATCCTCGCCGGGACAGATCCATACAGTAGAACCGATACTGCTTCGTACTTCCGTATACATATCCGCCTCCGTGGACATTTACTATAACAGGCAGTTTCCCTTTTGAATTTTTCGGTCTGTATACATCCAGCGTATTCCATTTCACATCAGGACCGTAAGGGATATCGCTGATCCGAAAGATATCGTCCGGCGCGGCATTAAGCCCGCAGTCTCTTTTCGCGTCTGAAAGTCCGGCCGTCAGACAGAAACATAACGATTGTAAAGACATGATGTTCATACTCCTTCCATGGTATTATTTTTGCTCAAACACATATACTCTTTCTTTATGATTATACCATATCTTTCTAATCAATGATCAGCCAGATCAGATAGGAATCCCGAAGCTCTTTCCGGATGATATCTGCTCTGATGAAGCGTTGTTCTCTTTTTTCGATCAAACCTAATTCCATACACTTCTCCCGTATGGCGGGGGATAATCACCCACTGAGGTAAGGGGGTTTTTCATA
>CAZJRY010000198.1:0-2054 GCA_964548625.1 uncultured Mediterraneibacter sp. | reverse complement strand
CAGTGATCTCATATAAGGGAGCAGAAAATATGCTGTATATCAATGTGGCGAACCGTCTGAGTGTGGACTGTGACTGTGACTCTCATCCGGCAGAACCGGAGATGGCAGATCTTGGAATCTTTGCATCTGTTGATCCGGTAGCTGTGGATCAGGCGTGCTATGACGCAGTAGTAAATTCCCCTGATCCGGGGAAGAAGGCACTGATCGAGCGTATGGATTCCCGCCACGGTATCCATACCGTGGAAGCGGCGGCGGAGCATGGACTCGGAAACCGGGAGTATGAGATTGTTTCTCTGAATATATGAAGAAATCAACATGAGAAATCACAATTCATTAGGCGGCGATCATATGGAAACACCGGAAAAAGTCTTGTCCATGCGGCTGTATTTGGCGGCGGTTGGCATACGTGGCGTCTTCAGCTGCGGTGCAGACTGAAAGAAACTGACGGAGTCTGGCTGATCACCGAGGCAAGAGCCTCTACATATTAATAAATTTTCCAAAAAGGAGACAGAGAAAATGGCAGAGATTGCAATCGTATATTATTCAATGAAAGGGGAGACGATCGCTCCCGGCATGAAGATCGTGAATCTGGAAAAAGGACACACTGCAGTGGCGGCAGAGTATATCCAGGAAGCAACAGGCGGTAAGCTTTTTGAGCTGGAGACAGTGAAAACCTATGTGGCAGATCATATGAAGATGATCTATGAGGCAAAAGAAGAGTTGGAAAAGGGAATCCGTCCGGAACTGAAAAGTTATCCGGATATGACGCCGTATGACACAGTATTTCTCGGATTCCCCAACTGGTGGAATACGCTTCCCATGCCGGTAGTCGGTTTTCTGGAGCGCTGCAGATGGCAGGGAAAGAAGATTATCCCCTTTGTGACAAGCGGAGGAAGCGGGTTCGGGAAGAGCCTGGAGGATCTGGAAAAGTACTGCCCCGGAGCAGAGATCGTCGAGGGCGGCGCATTTCCGGGACATGAAGTGGACAGCTCAAAGGAAAAAATCTCCGATTGGGCCAAACAGGCATTGCAATAGGCAATAGATAGTAAGTAAACAAAAGAATAGAAAAAAGGAGGAAATTACAATGAGCAGAACACTGATCGTTTATTATTCCCGCAAAGGCGAGAATTACTGGAACGGAAGCATTCGGAACCTTACGAAAGGGAACACAGAGATCGTAGCTGAGATGATCTCGGACATAACAGGCGGGGATCTGTTTGAGGTGGATACCGTGAAGACATATCCGGCGGATTATTATGCATGCATCGATGAGGCAAAGGAAGAACTGCGCAGGAAAGACCGCCCGGAAGTGAAAGCGTACAAGGATGATCTGGAGGGATACGATACAATTTATGTAGGTTATCCCAACTGGTGGGGAACCATGCCGATGGTAATGTTCACATTCCTGGAGCACTACGATCTGACGGGAAAGAAGATCATCCCGTTCTGCACGAATGAAGGAAGCGGAATGGGCGGAAGTAAACAGACATGAAGGACAGAATTCTTGGAAAAGATCTTAAAGTATCTGCTGTCGGCCTGAGGTGTATGGGTATGACCCATGCGTCCGGCGCCCCGGCAGATGTAAAAGAGATGACAGAACTGTTGGCTCAGGCAGTGGATATGGGTTATACTATGTTTGATACGGCGGAATGTTATACCGGAGTGAATCCGGACGGGAGTACCGCGTACAATGAGGAACTGGTGGGGCAGGCGATGAAGCCATACAGAGATAAAATTGTTCTGGCTACAAAATGCGGCGTTCAGCATAAAGGAGATCATCTGGAGATGGACAGCCGTCCGGAGACCATCCGGAAATCTGTAGAGGGCAGTCTGAAAAAGCTGCAGACAGACCATATCGACCTGTATTATCAGCACAGGATCGACCCGAAAGTGGAGCCGGAAGAAGTGGCAGGAACCATGTCTGAACTGATCAAAGAAGGCAAGATCCTGCACTGGGGCATTTCCGAGGCAAACGAAGAATATCTGAGAAGGGCTCATAAGATATGCCCGGTGACAGCGATCCAGAACAGACTCTCCATGATGTACCGGGATTA
>CAZJRY010000197.1:0-2069 GCA_964548625.1 uncultured Mediterraneibacter sp. | reverse complement strand
TGAAATATGGGTACAACATTTTTCTGCGGTTCTGTTATAGTGGAGGCAGGAAAAAGACCGGAGCCACGGAGAAAAGGTGAGGATGATGGCGAAAGGGAAAAAAGACGAATGGTTGACTACAGAGGGGCTTATTCTTATATGCGGCTGGGCCAGAAGCGGACTGACAGATGAGCAGATTGCTGAAAATATGGGAATCAATGTCCGAACATTATACCGTTGGAAAAAGGAAGAAAAGCTGATTTGTCAGGCCCTAAAAAGGAGCAAAGAGATTGCCGACTTTCAAGTCGAAAATGCGCTGTATAAGAGCGCGTTGGGCGGAAATGTCACTGCAATGATTTTCTGGCTGAAAAACCGAAAGCCGGATGCGTGGCGGGAAAAAGTCTCTGCAGATGCAGCGGTAAAATTTGAAAACGATGGCTTTGTGGACGCTATGAAGAAAACTGCTAAAAAGGTCTTTGATGAATACCCGGGAGAAGTAGATGAATAAGAGGAAAGCACTGTTCAATTTCAGACCGTTCTCTTACAAACAGAAGATGCTCCTGTGTTGGTGGCAGGAGGGCAGCCCATACAGGGAGAAAGACGGTATTATTGCAGACGGCAGTATCAGGAGCGGGAAATCGCTTATTATGTCCTTCTCTTTTGTGATATGGGCGATGGAATCATTTTCGGATACAGATTTCATCATGGCGGGAAAGACGATCCTGTCTTTTCGGAGAAATGTTCTTAACACGCTGAAAAGGATACTGATTAGCCGTGGGTATCTGGTATCTGAACGGCGCTCTGAAAATTTAGTGATCGTTACAAGGGAAAACATTTCAAACTATTTTTATCTGTTCGGAGGGCAGGATGAAAGCTCGCAGGATCTTGTTCAGGGGCTGACGGCGGGAGGCGTTTACTTTGACGAGGCGGCGCTGATGCCGGAGTCATTTGTTAACCAGGCGGTAGCAAGATGCTCTCTGGACGGCTCTAAAATCTGGATGAACTGCAATCCCGGAAGCCCGATGCATTTCGTAAAAACGGAATGGATTGATAAACGCACAGAAAAAAACCTGATCCGCATTCACTTCATGATGGACGATAATCCGGCACTATCTTCAAAGATTAAAGAGAGATACCGCTCTATGTATTCAGGAGTATTTTACCGGCGGTTCGTCTTGGGAGAATGGTGCATTGCTGATGGTCTGGTATACCCTATGTTCAGCCGGGAACGGCATATTCTGGATGAAATACCCGAAGATCATAAGCAGAGACATGGACAGAGGATCCTTTATTATGTCAGTGTTGACTATGGAACCAGCAACCCTACGGCAGCCGGATTATGGAGCTTTAACGGAAAGACAGCAGTCATGATAAAAGAGTTTTATTATGACGGGAGAAAAAATGGACGTCTGGATGATTCACGGCTTTATGAGCGGTTAGACCAGTGGATCGGGAATACACCGGTTGAATTTATCATCGTTGATCCGTCCGCAGCTTCTTTTATCACGATGATCCGCAGACATGCGAAATATATTGCAAAGGGGGCAGATAATGATGTCTTGGACGGAATCAGGGTAATGACAACTTTCATGAATACCGGAAGGATATTTTTCCTTAAGGATTGTAAAAATATTCAGCGCGAATTTGAATTGTATTCCTGGGATGAAAAGAAAGTGGATACGGTTGTGAAAGAGGCAGATCATTGTTTAGACCAGGCGAGATACTTCTGCTATGGCGTTTTATACAGACAATTAAAATGGGAGATGTGATTTATGGAATATTTGAAAATCAAGTGCCACAGATGCGGAAATGCATTCCACATTTACAATTCAACAATTAATAGGCAGGAAACCGCACCGCACTGTCCGCATTGTTTGGTGAGCATGGATCAGAGGCAGTGGGAGCGGCTGATTGATGCGTATTTGGTATTTTTGGAAGTGAACAAGAATTTCAGGAAGTACCACGAGGATCGCGGCGAGCCTTTGTTTCAGGCTCAGATATGCACGGAAGAAAAATATGTGAAACCAGAAGATGTTTGTTTAGATTAGGAGGAATTGCTATGAGATTATTACTTGGAATTGCAGTTGATG
>CAZJRY010000196.1:0-2103 GCA_964548625.1 uncultured Mediterraneibacter sp. | reverse complement strand
CCTATAGTATATCGAAAATACGCGGAAGCATCAATACATTTTAAACTCAGGATACGAATCTTATGAATCTTATGAATTCTTTTTATGATTCAGTCCAGCTTCATATCTCCGGGATGTATCCACTTCTTTTTGCGCATTAACTCTGAAAAGAGAAGCGTAAGGACCGCCGGAAAGACAAACTGAATGAGGATGATCTTCACAAACACGATCATCTCTGCTTCTGACTGTGTCATCACCTGCCATGTCATCAAAGGGCCTACAAGCCCCGCCGTTCCCATACCGGAGCCGGTGGCATTATTCGTCATATGAAATACCATCGTCGATACCGGCCCTAATATAGCGCTGGACAGGATCGGAGGGATCCATATCTGCGGATGTCTCAAGATATTTGGCATCTGCAGCATAGAGGTTCCGATCCCCTGGGAGATCAGTCCGCTCAGTTTATTTTCCCGGAAGCCGGCCACCGCAAAGCCGATCATATTGCAGCAGCAGCCCACAGTCGCCGCGCCTGCCGCCAGCCCCGAAAGATCCAGGATCACGCCCAGCGCCGCAGAGCTGATCGGAAGGGTCAGTATCATCCCCATCAGCACCGATACCACGATCCCCATGACCAGCGGCTGCTGTTCCGTGCCCCAGTTGATCAATGAACCGAGCCATGACATAAACCCGGAGATCGGAGGCCCTGCCAGAAGCCCCACAGCGGAGCCCGCACCGATACAGACAAGAGGTGTCAAGATAATATCCAGTCTCGTCTTCCCGGAAATCAATATGCCGATCTCAACCGCAATATACGATGCCGCAAATGCCCCGAGAGGTTCGCCGGGACCGGAAAGCACAATATTTCCACCCGAAAATATATCACCGGACAGAATATCTCCCGCGAACGCTCCGATCATTCCCGCCACTGCTGCCGATACGATGACCAGATGCCCTGCGTCCAGCTTTCGGGCTGCTCCCACGCCGATACCGGCGCCGGTCAGACTTGCCGCTATCTTCCCCAGCGTAAAGATCAGGTCCCCGATATTCCCTCCACAGTATGTACCAATCTGCTGGATGATCGTCCCGATGATCAGCGTGGCAAATAATCCATGGGCCATACCGGTCAGTCCGTCAATAAATATCCTGTCCAGAAGTTTCTTCATATATATCCCCTTTCCTAATCCGTTGTCAGAACCTCCAACGTCGCTTCTTTCCGGCGCTGTTCCTTTTCACTCTTCCTGTGTTTTCGACTCTTTTATTAATATAACAAAAACATCAGACTCGCACAACCTCGCGTTTTCGGATTTTCCGAATGACTTTTTGTCTTCACTGTGCTAGAATAGCAGTTATGAAAGGAGCTGTGTGCTATGTTCCGTTTATGGGGAAAAGAATTTAAGGATAACAGAATGCTGAGGGATACTGTCATCTGCGATGAGACAGACGATACCCGCACCCACAAAATATTCAACGCGCTGGATGAGATCTGCTATCAGTTTGATCTGAGCAAGCCGATCTGGCTGGACTCCACGATCGCCGAATTTAAGAGACACGCAAAAGCGAGATTCTATCAGGATAATTTTGTTGATTCCATCGATTTCGATTATCTGGAGATACAGGTGATCGAGGAATAACTGTTTTCATATCATTATTGTATCACTGGAGATGTTTGCTGTAAGCTAAAGCAATGCTGACGTTTCCGTTGTTGTGCCTGTCCATATTGCCCTGTTTTTATGCTCTGTACAAATTTTTAGTATCATTTCAGTATCAAAATCTTGAATCGCTTCGCCCGGCATGCTATATTATAGACACAAGGAACAACCGCCACAAAGTGGTTGACCTCGGTACAGATAATAGAATTACCGCCCCGACTCGCCAAAGTACAAGGGCGGTTTTTCTATGCAGTCAGCATCATTGACAGAACGTAAATACGAATGTCAGCAATGCCAGAATCAGTGTGCCGTTGATATCCTCCAGCACGTCCGCGATCCTTTTCAACTGTGCTAACTTCGCGACTTCTATCTGCATCGGAACCTCCATATACTCATACTCCGAATCAAGCTCTTTCAGGATGCCAACAACGTCATCCTCTGCCTCTCCGAAAAACTGTAACGGAATCGAAATCAA
>CAZJRY010000195.1:0-2187 GCA_964548625.1 uncultured Mediterraneibacter sp. | reverse complement strand
AAATGATATTGTAAAACCATATAATACGGATAGATACCAGATTTTACTAATACAATTAAAGGAGATGTCATTATGGATCAGAAGAGAATTATCATATTTACAAAGTACCTGCTGAATTTCATGTTCTACTCAGGTATCCTTGTTACAGTGTCTCTGCCCTGTACACTGAAGCTCGCGGGGAGATACTATTCTTCAGATTTTGTGGATCATTATGTTTCCATGCTGATCATATTTTTTCTGTCAGGTGCCTGTGGGCTTACTATTGTATGGCAGCTGAGAAAAATGATAGCTACAGTTTTAGACAGGAACTGTTTTGTAGACATCAATACGAAAAGCCTTAAGCTAATGGGAAAAGCTGCATTTGTTATAGCGGTACTCTTTCTTATTAAGGTATTTATACTTCCGACACCGGCCACATTTATTATCATTCTTACATTTTTTATAGCGGGGATATTCAGCCATGTGCTCAGTCTGGTATTTTCCGAGGCAGTCCGATATAAAGAAGAGAACGATCTGACGATATAGGAGGAGATGAGATGGCGATTGTAGTAAATCTTGATGTCATGATGGCTAAGAGAAAGATGAGTGTGACGGAACTTGCAAATAAAGTGGACATTACTATGGCAAATCTGTCCATATTAAAGAATAATAAGGCAAAAGCAGTCAGGTTTACCACGCTGGATGCAATATGTAAGGCTCTTGACTGTCAGCCGGGGGATATTTTGGAGTATGTAAAGGAGGATGAAAATGGATAGCATTTTGATTCAGAGGGTGAGGGAAAACCACAGATGGTTTCTCATTATGAGTCTGATTTACGGAGTATTGTTTACTTTCTGCCTGTACCGCAATCTCTCGGGCATTACATTTCCGCTGATAACGGCGGTATCACTCTGGTTTTCCGTGCTTTTCATCAGGAAAGCGGGGATAACCTTTCAAAAAGGAACTCTGAGATATTTTGCCGGTATCCTGCTGCTCGGGATATCCACAGTACTGACGGACAGCGGATTTTTCCACTTTTTCAACAGTGTGGGGATTATTCTTCTGTTTATGATGGCAATGGCTCATCAATTATATAAAGACAGTGAGTGGGGCTTTACCGAATATGTCAAAAAGTTTTTCATCATGCTGTGGACATGGATCATATCCGTGGGTGAAATATTCCGCGGCAGGGGGAAAAATACAGAAGTCTCTTCGGATAAATCAGAAAAAAACAGTGATGATACTTCGAAAGAAATCATCGGTGCGGGGAAAATGAAATGGAAGAATGCCAGCCTTGTACTGCCGGGAATACTGGCGGCAGTGCTTATGCTTATTATCGTGCTGCCTCTGCTTATGATGTCAGACGAAATCTTTTCACAGATATTCAGCAATATTTTCCGCTTTCTGAATCTCTTCCGTTTCATGAGAAAGATCGATTTTGGAAATATTATCGGTGTGATTTTTACATTTCTCCTCGGGACGATTGCTCTCTATGCCTTTTTTGCAGGACTTTTCAGGCTGAATCTGGGCGGAACGGATCACAAGAAACAGGGAAGTTCCAATTGCATTACAGGAATAACTTTTGCAGGAATCATGGCTGCGGTGTATGTGTTCTATTCGGGAATTCAGATTTTATTTCTGTTCCTCAGGCTGGATTCGGGACTGTCGGATGGAGTCACTTATTCACAGTATGCACATCAGGGATTCTGGCAGCTTTTATTTGTCAGCCTGATCAACTTTGTTACAGTCCTTGCATGTGCAAAAATATTTGAAGAAAACAGGGTGCTGAAGATACTGCTCACGGTTATTTCCGTATGCACCTGTATCATGATCATTTCTGCAGCATACCGCATGGTGCTCTACGTAAATGAGTATGATCTGAGCTTTTTGAGAGTGCTGGTACTGTGGTTCCTTGCAGTGCTTATGCTCATATTTTTCGGTGTGATATACAGCATTTTCAGAAAAGAGTTCAGGCTGTTCAGGTATATTACGGTGGTGGTGTCAGTATGCTATATCCTGCTTTCTTTCGGCAGAGTGGATGCGCTGATCGCCGGATACAATATTCAAAATACACAGAAGACGGAAGAAACAGACTTATATTATCTCATGTATTTGTTGTCTGAGGATGCAGCGCCGCAGATCGCGCAGATCAATTTCGCGAGTATTAAAGACAGCGATCTGGCGGAAGAAGTAGAAAATTATTTTAGG
>CAZJRY010000194.1:0-2234 GCA_964548625.1 uncultured Mediterraneibacter sp. | reverse complement strand
AGAGCAGATGACGGGAATCGAACCCGCCTCCCCAGCTTGGGAAGCTGGTATTCTACCGATGAACTACATCTGCATCAGCACGATATGAATTATAACTCGCTTTTATAGAAATTGCAAGCCTTTTCTCATTCAATCTGCCAGTCGATCGGATCAATTCCATGGCTTTCTAAGAAATCATTCGCCTTGCCGAACGGCCTGCTGCCGAAGAAGCCGCGGAAAGCTGACAGCGGACTGGGGTGAGGAGCCGTCAGGATCAGATGTCCGGGGTTATTGAGCATAATTTTCTTTCTCTGAGCCGGACTTCCCCACAGAATAAATACGATCGGCCTGTCCTGACTGTTCAGGGCCATGATCGCCGCGTCGGTAAACTCTTCCCAGCCGATTCCCCGGTGGGAATTCGCCTGATGCGCACGCACGGTAAGCACCGTGTTCAGCATGAGAACTCCCTGCTCCGCCCATTTTGTCAGGCAGCCATGATCCGGGATCGTACATCCCAGATCATCGTGGAGTTCCTGATAGATATTCACAAGGGACGGCGGAATGTCAACGCCCTTTTTCACCGAGAAGCACAGTCCGTGCGCCTGCCCGTTATTGTGGTACGGATCCTGTCCGAGAATGACCGCTTTTACATCTTTCAGCGGCGTCAGATGAAAAGCATTGAAAATATCCTCTGCCGGCGGAAAGATCAGACGAGTCCTGTATTCCTGATTCACTTTCTCAAATAATTTTCTGTAATAGGGTTTTGAAAACTCTCCCTTCAGCGCTTCATACCAGTCTCCGTTCAGACCTGCCATAATTCCGTTCCTCTTTTCCTCCGGATAATTTGTCCGCGTGATTTCATCAGCAGTTCGGCCAGCGCCATTCGCAAAGACGAACTGTTTCCCGATATAATATAATTACAGTCTTACCGGAACCCCCTCATCCTGAAGGTATTCTTTCACCTGCCGGATCTCCAGTTCTTTATAATGGAAGAGGGAAGCCGCCAGCGCCGCATCCGCCTTTCCGACTGTCAGGGCTTCTTTAAAATGCTCCAGCGTACCGGCGCCTCCTGAAGCAATGACCGGGATGGATACATTTTCCGCGATCGTACGCGTCAGTTCCAGATCATAACCTGCTTTTGTGCCGTCACAGTCCATGCTGGTAAGCAGGATCTCTCCTGCCCCGAGATGTTCCACTTGCATCGCCCATTCCACAGCATCAATCCCAACATCGATGCGCCCGCCGTTCTTATAGATATTCCAGCCGGAACCGTCCGCTCTTTTCTTGGCGTCGATCGCCACTACAACACACTGACTTCCAAACTTGTCCGCAGCGTCGCTGACTAACTCCGGCGTATTGATCGCGGAAGAATTGATTGAAATTTTGTCCGCGCCTTCTCTGAGGATCGCCCGGAAATCATCTACTGTTCGGATGCCTCCCCCCACGGTAAACGGGATAAATACACATTCGGCCACTTTCCTGACCATGTCTGCGACCGTCCCCCTGTTGTCGGACGATGCCGTGATGTCGAGGAATACCAGTTCATCCGCGCCTGCCTTGTCATAGGCTTTCGCAATCTCCACCGGATCTCCCGCGTCTTTAAGATCAACAAAATTGACTCCTTTTACCACCCTTCCGCCGTTTACATCAAGGCAGGGAATGATTCTCTTTGTAAACATATCGTTTCCCTCCTACAGTTCCACAAAGTTTTTCAGTGTGCGCAGTCCCACGTCGCTGCTCTTCTCCGGATGGAACTGGCAGGCGAACACATTGTCTTTTTCCACAGATGCATGAATATGAGTACAGTAGTCGGTTGATGCTTTCACGATCTGTTCGTCAGCCGCTTTCAGATAATAGGAGTGGACGAAATAAACATAAGCGCCCTCTTCTATCCCTCTGAAAAGCCTGCCGTCATTTTCAAGGTGAAGAGAATTCCATCCCATGTGGGGGATCTTCATTCCTTTTTTTTCAGGTATCTTCAGAATCTCTCCTTTCAGGATGCCAAGCCCCTCCACGCCCGGGGCCTCATCACTGCGTTCAAACAAAAGCTGCAGTCCGAGACAGATTCCCATGAAAGGGGTTCCCTGATCCACGACCTGACGGATTACATTTTCCAGACCTCTTTCGCGGATCGTAGCCATAGCATCCCCGAAAGCGCCTACACCGGGCAGGATTACTTTATCGGCAGACAGGATTGTCTCATGATCTCCGGTCACCTTTGCCTTCTGCCCGAGAAAGAGCAGTGCTTTTTCCAC
>CAZJRY010000193.1:0-2244 GCA_964548625.1 uncultured Mediterraneibacter sp. | reverse complement strand
CACAGCCGCCTATGATGGCTGCTCTTGCGCCGTACAGTCCTGCGTCCGGACCCTGCGCGCGGCGCAGACCGAATTCCATGATCCCGTCGCCCTGCGCGGCATGTACCACACGTGAAGCTTTCGTGGCGATCAGACACTGATGGTTGATGATCGTCAGTATAGCGGTTTCCACAAGCTGCGCCTCCATGATAGGAGCGATGACTTTGATCAGAGGCTCCCGCGGAAAGATCACGCTTCCCTCGGGAACGGCATAGATGTCGCCGCTGAAGTGGAAGCCGCTTAGATAATGAAGAAAATCTTCGCTGAAAATCCCAAGTCCCCGCAGATAATCCACATCTTCATAGGAGAAATTCAGATTTTTGATATAATCAATGACCTGTTCCAGCCCCGCCATGATGGAATAGCCGCCTTTGTTCGGATTGTCCCGGAAGAACATGTCAAAGATGACAGTTTCGTTTTCCTGTGTCTCAAAATAGCCCTGCATCATGGTAAGCTCATAGAGATCCGTGAGCAGAGTGAGATTCTGTGCGCTCATGATAATTTCCCTCTTTTCGTTTTTTACGGACGCCGGAGTCAGGCGCTGATCCGTACTCTGCGGCGCAGGGAAACATGAAAACCGGAATCCCTGCCGTTTTTCTTTACGATTATAGCACAACAATGTTTATACTTCCATAAAATATCTGTGTTTTTCAGGTCCTTCTGCGGCTGCAACCTGCCGTTGCGCAGCTGCAACCGTATTTTGGTTGTGTATTGCCCGTAAAGATTGTATGCTGATAGTGAAAGGAGGGCATTGAAATGACTTTTGGGGAAAAGATACAAAAGCTTCGGAAAGAGGCCGGACTGTCACAGGAAGAACTGGCCTGTCAGTTAGGGGTGTCCAGACAGGCTGTCAGCAAATGGGAGCGTGACAATGGCTATCCGGAAACGGAAAAAATCATTCGTATGAGCAAGATTTTTAAAGTGACGCTTGACTATCTGTTAAATGAGGAAGGTACGCATGAGCCGGAAACTGCTGTGGAACAGGGAATATATGTAAGCCGGGAGATGGCGGATGGATTCCTTTTGTATCAAAAGCGGAAATTCCTGAAAATTGCGATTGCCGCAGGTCTGTTGGTTGGAAGCCTTTCACTTTCGTTTGTTTTTTCAGATATTTCCATGCTCCTGTTCATGCTGATATTGATTATGGGAATTGTCCTTTTATTCTCTGTCAGACTGACAGACAACCCGTATAGAAAAATCTGGCGGGAGCCGTTATTGTTTGACAAATCCGTAAAAATGGAATTAAATACGGCGTATGCGGAAAAAAAGAATTTTCTGCAGATGTCCAGCCTGATCGGAATCGCCCTGATCGCATCAGGTTTCCTGTTTTTTCCTTTAATTGCAACGGCAGAATTGCCTGTTGCAGACACGCTTGTTTTTGCTGCCGGAATGATTGCCGCAGGGATCGGAACTTTTTTATGCATTTATATGTCCGGCCTTATTCGGGCGCACCGGCTGCTGATTATGAATGAAACCTATCGACAAAGAAAGTAAGAGGTGAGGGCATTATGAAAAAATCTTTGACTGTATTTGCAACAATGCTGACACTGCTCCTTTGCGGCTGCCGGGCCGGTGAGAATGCGGATAATTCTGATTACGGGGACATTTTTTTAAAAGCACAGGAAATAGCTGTTATTTCTTCCGACACATCGGAAGTGATCGAAACGATCACCGATGCGGAGGATATTAAAAATTTTACTCTGGCACTGGATGCGGACCGATGGAAACTCAGCTCACTGCCGGATAATGTATCCGAGCTGGGTTCCTTCGGACTATCCCAACAGAAAACAATCAAAGTGTTTGACATAAACCCCGATGAAACACTTTACGATGTCGGTACCATTACCCTATATGATGGAGGTTATATCGGTATTGAGATTGCCGGTTTGGCTTGGTCAGATGTGATTTTTGAAGTAAGTGAGGATACGAACGATTTTTTGAAAGGCTTCTTTCTTCTTGCGAGAGCCGCTTATCTTTAAACCGATACAGATGAATTTACACGTTACGTGTCCGGCCGGTTTGTGCTATGATAAATGCGTAACGTGTATTTTGCTTTATGGGGTAATGGAAATAAGAGGATAACAATGAGTTTTGATTTCTATAAACGCGCTGCCATCGTCTGCCGCGCCATCCCTTATGGGAAGATCGCAACCTACGGACAGATCGCGCTTCTCTGCGGGAAACCGAAGAATGCGCGCCAAGTGG
>CAZJRY010000192.1:0-2321 GCA_964548625.1 uncultured Mediterraneibacter sp. | reverse complement strand
CTCCGGAAGTCTGTCCTGTATGTGCACATCCGAAGGCTTACTTTGAGAGAAAGGCTGAGAATTACTAGAATTTCTCTTTATAAATAATATAAACGCCGCCCTGTCACTTAAATGATCGAATATCATGACAGGGCGGCTCAATCGTCATTCGGAATGATTAGACTTCCGTTCCATCAATCCATCAAATCACCAACCGCGCGCATAAATTTAATTTAATGAATTCCTTCTTTTATAAGCGTCCATTTTTGACAGTCATACCCTGTAGGCCCCCATTGCCCTACAACAGCACCATCTTCTATAGAATTGCTTATAACTTCTAAATATTTACCGCTGTTTCTGTTTACAATGAAATAATAACCATCACCTTGTTCTTCTAATGACCACATTTGGGAATCAGTATCGCTATAACTACTCTGAATCGCTTTGGCGCCATCTTCAATGCTTTGATTTTGGATGTCCAAATATAATCCTGAATTTTGATTCTTAATCCTATAATACCCGTTTCCAGCATCTTCAAAAACCCACTTCTGGCACCAGTTATATGTGACACCCCATTGACCAGCTTCCGCTCCCTCATCAGTAAGCGCGCTCTTTATTTCTAGATATTTTCCGCTATTTCCATTGATAATAGAAAAATCTTCTTCTGTATTACCCACAAGTATGCAATCCAGTTCTGCAAACCCCGAGTCTTTGATGAACTCAACAGAATTGATTCCTGCATTTAAATAGCAAGTAAAGCTGCTCCATAAATACCTGTCCCAATTAACCGTAACAGGATAATCAATCGTTACCGCCTCACTTCCGTTCACTATAACTTTATGTGACGCATCTGTGCTTTCACCATTTGAGTATCTAACAAATATCTCATAGTTTCCTGCCTGAGAGACCTTAATATTATCAAATTCAACTGAACTATCTGTCTCATTAATATAGCGAACCTCTTTCCCATTAGATGCATCTACAGCATCTTCTACTATTGCATTGGTAATAACGCCGTTTTCCGCCTCATAAATTGTTCCGTTTATTGGAAGAGTCCCCACACGCACATCGTTTAAATTATAACTTACTCCTTCTATAGTTTTTGTATTATTGAAATTTTCCACATTGGTAGCTTGATATAAAATTGTATTATCAAGATTCACATCAAAACTTTGACTAAATCCCGAGAAGTATCCGCCAGACGAATCATTATAATCATAAGTCACCGCCATAGGCAATCTTTCCCACGCTCCTTCTCCAAGATTATAATTCACATAAAAGTTCTGACCGCCACTTATATTGTCTTCGCTGTCAGTTCCCCATTTTGCAGATATCACTACCATACCATTTGGTCCGCCGGCATCTATCCATTTTACATAAGGTGATGAACCAATCCCCCGTCCATCAGAGAGCGCTACTCTTGTACCCAAACTATCCGCATCCCAAGTCACGCCATCTTCGGAAAATTTACAATATACCACTGCATTATTAACACTTATACTCGGTCTATTGACAACTTCATATGTCGCCATATACTTCCCATTAGGCAGTTCTGTCACTGTTATCATACCGGGTCTATCTTTTTGGTTAGGAATTGCCACTACATTAGACTCTTCTCCCCAATTTATCCCATCAGAAGATGCCCTCAGAGATACAGCTTGAAGAACTCCATCCTCTTTTTGTCTTTCGTCTGAATAATAGCATACTAATTTCCCATCTTCACTCAAACCTAAGTAAGGCTCCCAGACAGTTGTTGTTGTCGATGTAACACTTGGATCATAAATACATGGTCCGCCATTATCCACTTCACTTAAAAACGACCATGTTTCCCCTCCATCAAGACTCTTGTAAATCACAATTCTTGACTGAGTATAGGGAGAGTCATCAAATATATTTCCAGCCAATAAAACAGTCCCTGCCGGCATATCTCCCACCTGCTTTGGAAGTTCATATAAACATGGCTGAGATGTCCTCAAAAGATTATATTCTTTATCATATACATTAGCTATCAATTCCCAGTTCTCTCCGTCATCTGTACTTCGATATATCGGATAGACCTGTTTTGAAACCATTTCGCCATTTCCAACATCAACAGACACATTTTTCAACTGATCATATGTACATAATAATGTACCGTTAGAATCCCCATTGTTTTTTAAACATATTATTCTACAATATGTTGACCCGCCAGGATCAAAAGTAGCATCATTATCAGCCATATACACCAATGTCCCATTTCCCTCTATTTTCGCATAAACCGTGTCTGAACATGCAAGTGTAAGAATCAATACTACTAATAAAGACAATATTCTTTTATACCATTTATACATTTTTTCCTCCTT
>CAZJRY010000191.1:0-2341 GCA_964548625.1 uncultured Mediterraneibacter sp. | reverse complement strand
CGGGGATTTTTGTGGATGACGACGGAAGGGTCTACCTCTACTCGGGCTTTTATACACCGGTGCCGGGAATCGTGACAGGTTTCCGCAGCCTGGAATTTAAAGGCGGATATGTGGTGGAACTGGAGTCCGATATGAAAACGATCCGGAATCCGGAGAAGCTTCTGTTCCCGAAAGAAGGCCCCGGTTCATTTAAAGGACACGAATTCTTTGAGGCAAGTTCTATGCGGAAGTATAACGGCAAATACTATTTCGTCTATTCATCCAGACATAACCATGAACTGTGTTACGCGGTGAGCGACAGACCGGCGGAAGGGTTCCGGTTCGGCGGTACGCTGGTGAGCAACGGCGACCTGTTCCTGAACGGAAACGAGGACGAGACCCATGCTTCTAATTATATCGGGAATACTCACGGAGGCATGCTGCATCTGAACGGAAAATATTATATCTTCTACCACAGGCACACCAACCGGAGCTCGTATTCCCGGCAGGCATGCGCCGAAGAAATCGTAATGGACGCAAACGGCATGTTCCGGCAGGCGGAAATGACAAGCTGCGGCCTGAACGGGAAACCGCTCAGAGGCGTCGGTACATACCCGGCAAGAATCGCCTGTAATCTCCGGTCAAAAAACGGAACCGGGCGGTATGACTGTAAAAAACCGAAAAAAGCATTTGCGGATCATCCCTATTTTACACAGAACAAAAAAGACGGGGATAAGAGCGCGCAGCAATATATCGCGAATATGAGAGACGGATCCGTGGCGGGCTTTAAGTACTTTTCGATGGGAGAAGCAAAAGAGGTTATGGTCACACTGGCAGGGAATGCCCGGGGAAAGATGATCGTTTCTGCACGGGAGGATTTCTCGAATCCGAACGCAGTGATCCCGGTGAAGACTGACGCTGCCGGAAAACAGGAGTTTACTTCCAGACTCAATACGGGAAAAGGAAAGATGCCTTTGTACTTCAAATATGAGGGTGAAGGGAATGTAGATTTCTTCTCTTTTACCCTTACTACGTAATTGATTTTAAACAAAAATAGGAGGTTAGAGGTTATTATGAAAAAAAAGATAATTCAAAGCCGCTTATTTCATCATTTGTTGATATTCCTTTTAGCGGCGCTCTTTATGTTTAGTATTACATCTGTACATCCACTTGTTGCAGAAGCAACATCCGGAAGCGCTGAAACTGAAGCTTCCGACGGCGAGTCTTCCGAAGAAAGTGATGATGGTGCCCCAGCAGGGGTGGATCTGGAACATTTTGGTACTCCGGATAATTCGGATGGTCTGGCTGACTCCTTGGACGTGGAATTTGACGATACAACCGCAGACCAGTTTGTGCTTATCTGTCGAATCGCAGTTGCAGGTATAGGAATTGTAACAGTTGCAGTTGCAGTGACAGCATTAGTCAAGGCGTTCAAAAAAGGAAAGAGAAACAAAGCGTATAATATCACTTTCACATCTGTTTTGGCTGTTTCGTTAGTATTAGCGATTGCAGTCAATGTAGTGACAAATACTTATTCCGGTCCTATTAACAACGTATTTACCCGGACCAGCACTGCCAGCGATGCAGAAATCACCTCAGATTCTGATGACTGGATACAGCTCACATTTGACATTGCAAGTGAAGGCATGGTATTGATGACCAATGAAAACAATACACTCCCTCTCTCTACAAGGGAGATTAATCTGTTAGGCTACTATGCCTACAATCCATATTATTCCGGCAGCGGTTCCAGTTCTGTTAGTTCCTCTGACGCAACCAGCATTGTAGCCTCGCTTGAGAATGCAGGTTTTGAAATCAATCCTGTATGTATGGACATGTACGATATTACAGAGGCGACGGACAAAGACATCGGTTATACCGGAGATGCAAGCCTTTATATTAATGAGCTTTCTATAGATGAGTGGACGGGAGAAGCATCATTTGAAAATCTGAAAGAGTATTCCGATACTGCTGTGATCGTTCTCGGACGTACAGGCGGTGAGGGAAATGACCTTACTGTTTACGGCGAGGTTGACGGTTATGATTATTTACAGCTCAGTGTACGGGAAAGGGATTTGCTTCAGGCAGCATCCGAAACTTTCGACCAGCTTATCGTCATCTTAAATACTGCAAATACAATGGAGATGGGATTCTTAGACGAATATGGCGTGGATGCGTGCATCTGGGCCGGTGAACCCGGCACTTATGGATTTGAAGCGCTTGGACAGATTTTAAACGGCGATGTTAATCCATCCGGCCGTCTGCCGGACACATGGGTGTATGACAACTACAGCGCGGCCGCAAGTGAGAACTATGGCGACCAGGAGGCGGATAACTACGAAGGCGCCCACTATGTCGATTA
>CAZJRY010000190.1:0-2389 GCA_964548625.1 uncultured Mediterraneibacter sp. | reverse complement strand
CTGCCCCAGAGCAGATAGGTGAAGAACATCCAGAAGATCTTAAATGCCATCGGCATATCCTTGAACCATGACGCATACATAAGGAAAGACGCGACCGCCACAGGTCCGCACATCCTCCTGATCCACGGAAGAAATTTTCCTTTTGCCCGCGGGCGGCTCCTGTCCGCGATCTGTCCCATCGCGACATCCGTGAAAGCATCGACGAACCTTGCGACCATCATCATAACGCCGATAATAGCGGTGGATACCCCCATGACGTCCGAATAAAATTTCATAAGGATCGTACTGCTGAGGATAAAAGTACAGTCATTTCCGAAATCACCGAACATATATCCGACCTTATCGGCTAAACCAAATTTTTTAACAGAATTATTTGTTGTCATATGTATTCCCACTTTCTTGAAACTTAGCTTTTAAAGTTGAGAGGGAGAGCTTCCCAGCGCTCTTTCAGCCTGTAAGCGATATCTTTCGGCTGGCGCTGACGCGTAAACACCCCTTTTTTGTTGCCGTTAACACGCATGATGCCTTCTGTTGTCTGGAAGTCGGCAAAATTCCAGATCTGTTCGCCTTTGACAAAATCATAGGAGTCGAACACATCGTTGTTCATCTTCAGGTATTCCGCCTGATATTCCTGGCTCCACATAACGGAGGGAAGTTTATGCTCGGAGGCAAGTGTATCTGCGCCGTATTCGGTGAAGATAAACGGCTTGTTCAGATTCAGCGCTTTCCATCCGTCCATTTCTTTGCGGAAGAGTACTTCTGCGGTGGAGATGTCATAGCCGCCGCTCACATACCAGCCATAGTAGCGGTTCATGGCGATAATGTCGCTGAACTGGTAGCACTTGCACTTATCGGGAGTAGAATTCATTATCAGCGCAAAAGTGCGGGGGCGTTTCTGCGGATCCAGTTCCCGCGCTCTTTCAAAGACTTCTTTAAAGTACGGGACTGCCGCGTCGTTTGTCGTCTCCGGTTCATTTAAAAGACTCCACGCGATAACGCTGGGATGGTTTTTGTCCCTTGTGATCATCTCCTCTATAGCGCGCAGATGAGCCTGGAGCAGAACGGGGGTTGTCTCTTTTTCAAAAAATGCGCTCTGTTTTCCGGTGCTCGCTTCCATAAAGTTCATAATACTTGCGAACAGTCCGACTGCGGGAACCTCGTCGATGATAAGGAATCCTTCCCGGTCAGCCATCTGGTAGATCTCTTCGCTGTAGGGATAGTGGGATGTGCGGAAAGAATTCGCGCCGATCCATTTCATCAGTTCAAAGTCGCGCTTCATCACGCCGATATTGAATCCCCGTCCTACAATATCGCTGTCTTCATGTTTTCCGAACCCTCTGAGATATACCGGCTCTCCGTTTATCAGGATTTCCGTGCCCTTCACTTCCACAGTGCGGATACCGATGTCCTGGGTGTATTCATCCAGGATCTCGTTTTCATCCATGATGCGTACGACCATATGATACAGATAAGCGTTTCTCACCTTCCAGAGATGAGCGTCTTTTATTTCCAGTACGCCTTCTTTTCCTTCGCAGCGAGCAACCTGTTTTCCTTCCGCGTCCAGCAGCTCCACTGTTACCGGATGATCCCCGGTCGTCCGGACTGTATAAGACACCTTCGCATCCGTGCCGCACAGTTCATTGACTGTGTCAATGTCAAAGACGGATTCTTTCGGAAGCGCTGTCAGCCATACGGATCTCTGCAGACCGGAATAGTTGAAGAAATCAAAGTACGGCTTGCACATTTTCTTTCCTGTCGGAAGGGTGACTGTCTGTCCGCATGGGATGTTTGTCTCGGTCAGTTCGTTGTTGACCTTGACAACTACTTTGTTGCAGGCGTTGTAGCGGACGATTTCCGTTACATCCGCGCAGAACGGAAGGAATCCGCCTTCGTGTTCTGCGGCTTTGATTCCGTTCACATATACGGTCGCGCGATGGGTTGCGGCTCCGAAACGGATCAGGATCTGTTTGCCCTTCCATTCTCCGGGGACAAACATGTCTTTCTCGTACCAGAAATCACCGGCATATTCACGGGTATCCTTATCAGTATAGAAATCCTGGAAACTCGCGGGAACCGGTATCACATCATCTCCCGGAATACCGTCCTGCCATTTTTCGTTTTCTCCGGAAGAATTCCAGTCGAGACAAAACTTCCACATCCCGTCCATGGATACCACACGCCGGGATGCGGATTCACGCGGATACAGCATTGAATAATTCAGCATTGCATAGCCCTCCTGTTGTTTGTTATTAGATTTTTTACTGGATTAAGTGTAATCCTGTTGAGTGCATGGACGTGAGTATATTTTTTTGTATTTACCGTAAAAATTTTTCTTTATATTGAAATCGGAAATAAATTATACGATAATACTAAAAAATAATGCTGTTTA
>CAZJRY010000189.1:0-2436 GCA_964548625.1 uncultured Mediterraneibacter sp. | reverse complement strand
AGAGCCCGCGTCCCGAGCCACCCGTTTTACGGGTGGGGGCGACTTTTAAATCCGAACGGAACAACTAGTGATTTATTAAAAAAACAATGATATAATGAAGTCAAAAATAAAGGGATCAATATCCCGAAGAATGGAAAAGAGATATCGTTTATGACGGAGGAGACTGAAAAGGAATGAGGTGATTTTTATGGTGCGTATTGCATTGGTGGATGATTCTGTGCATACGTTGGAACGTCTGCAGTTTTTTCTGCGGCGCTATGAACAGGAACATGACGTAATATTTCATATTGATCTGTTTAAGGACGGAGTGGAGCTGACAAAACGATATGCGCCGATTTACGATATCATTTTTTTGGATATTGAAATGCCAAACAAAGACGGTATGTCTGTCGCCCGTGAGATCCGTGAGAAGGATTCCAACGTCATTCTGGTCTTCGTGACACAGATGGCACAGTACGCAATTGACGGATATGAAGTACAGGCAATGGATTTTCTGGTTAAGCCTTTGGATTATACGGCTATGGAACTGCGGATGGATAAATTGCTCAATATCATAGAGAATCGGCGGGATCAGGAAATACTGATTGCGTCAAGGGAAGGAACAAGGAAAATTCCGTCTTCCCGCCTGATCTATGTAGAGGTTATCAAACATCGCATTATCTATCATACGGAAACAGGGGACTATGAGATATACGGCTCGATGCGGCAAGTGGAGGAAGAACTCGGCGGAACTTTCTTTGCGCGCTGCGACAACTGTTTTCTGGTCAACCTTCGGCATGTAACGTGGGTAGGCCAGAATGAGCTTACAGTCGGAGGATATACACTGAAAATCAGCCGCCCCAGGCGAAAAACTTTTATGAAAGCGTTGACAGACTATATTGGAGGAGTGACATAATGAGAGGAGCGGTAATCAATTGGCTTGCAGGGAATCAGTTTGTAACGGAAATGTTAGGCGCCTGTTTTGTCGTGATTCTGCCCCATAGAAAACGGAGTCACTTTAACTGGCGCGCCGTAATTTTCTGCCTGACTGTGGAATTGATTTCTCTTTTATTGATGAACAGTGTCCCGGCAAAAAACATCTGGCAGGACAGCTCTTATGTTGTTGTCAGCAGCATAATATATGTGTTCGTATTTGCCGGGCTTTCTATTTTGTTTTTCTTGTTGTGCTGTCCCTTAACTGTTCAGGAACTGGCATATTGTGTGGCGTTAAGCCTGTGTATACAACATTTTTCTTCTTCGCTGCGATTAATGTTTAAATCATTGCTGTGTGTGGAGAAAATTTTTATTTTCTTTTTGTGGCTGCTGTCAACAGTTCTTCCATATTGTCTGTTTTATCAGCTATGCGTCCGTAAAATTTGTGAAAAAGGCGCTTACAGGATCAGTGCCATGCAGCTTACCATTGTAACACTTCTGATTTTTTTTGTATCGGCTCTGATCAGTATTGTAGCGAAAGGCATAGATCCCGGTTTGTCAAGCCCGCTGTTTTTACTTTGCCAAATTTATGAGATGCTTTGTTGTTTTTTCCTGTTGTGGCTGCAGGTGTATCAGGTAAAATCGTTGCAGCTGCAGAAGAGACTGGATATACAGGAATACCTGTTGCATTCGCAGTTGGAGCAAGGGAAGAAAGCCAAAGAGAATATGAAGATGTCTGTTCACCTGATGCATGAACTGAAGCATCAGGTATCCGACATGCTGATGGCAGACGGTGAAGATAACAGGAACGATATATTAGACCGGATTGCCGATAATCTGTCGGTTTATGACGAGATTGTGACCACAAAGAATGAAACTCTGGATCTGGTATTGCAGGAACGTAATTTGTATTGCAGGGCAAATCATATCCGCTGGATGTGTGTGGTGGACGGGAAGCTGCTGTCGTTTCTGCCTGCGGAGAGTATTTACCTGATTTTTCGCAACGCGCTGGACAATGCGATTGAGAGTGTTATGCAGCAGCCGGATGAACGCCACCGGATAATCGATATAAAGGTCTATAATAAAGCTCGTTTTCTTTATATTCAGATTGAAAACCCGTTTAAAGGCCGGCTGATCTGGCAGGGTGAATTGCCGGCTACCACGAAAAAGGACAATGATTATCATGGGTTTGGGCTGCAGACAATACAGGCTGCCGTAGAGAAACATAATGGTTCTATGACCATTCATACAATTGAAGAACGGTTTTCTCTGAGAATCGTGATACCAATACCACGATCCTGACAGGAAGAATAAAGGCGGACACATGGTGTCTGCCTTTTTTGAAATAAGTCCGGCAAGCTGCTGCTGTGCCTGTATGAGCAGACATTTACCGGAACAAAGTGTGCCGGGAAAATGACAGTATGTGCGATAAATCTTGTATCAATTTTGCAGATAAAATAGTATGGAGAAAAGGTTATGACCGATGAAGGCAAGTCCTGAGAAAAGCGCGCAGGGACACATTAA
>CAZJRY010000188.1:0-2473 GCA_964548625.1 uncultured Mediterraneibacter sp. | reverse complement strand
ACTCCATCATCCGGACAAAAAGGATGTGCTGGATGTACTGTCTAAAGTAGGCGGTCTGGATATTGCCGGCCTTGCAGGCGTATTCCTCGGAGGAGCGCTGTGCCGTATCCCTGTGATCATTGACGGATTTATCTCCTCGGCGGCAGCTCTCTGCGCGTCTAAGCTGTGCCCCGCGTCGGCCGACTATATGATGCCGTCCCACAAGCCGGGAGAACCGGCAGGGGAAATGGTGCTTGACGCGCTTGGACTCTCTCCGTTTATTGACTGTAACATGTCGCTGGGAGAGGGAAGCGGAGCCGTGGCAGTGATCCCGATGCTTGAGATGGGACTCGCCGTGTACCGGGAGATGAGCACATTTGATGAAATCCATGTAGAACAGTACAAGGAGTACAAGTAAATGCGTCTGTTAAATTCACTTGCTATTGCCATATCCATGTATTCTAAGATTCCGGCGCCGGCTGTGGACTGGGATGAAAAAAATATGAAGTATGCGATGTGTTTTTTCCCTGTTGTGGGCGTGATCACAGGATTATTGCAGGCATGTATCGGGTATCTCATCCTACGGTATACTTCCTGCGGAAAACTGTTTTTCGCGGCAGTGATGACACTGATCCCTATTCTTGTTACAGGAGGGATCCATCTGGACGGATATGCGGATACTATCGATGCGCTCAGCTCTTACGGGGATCGGGAGAAAAAACTGCAGATACTCAAAGATCCGCATACAGGGGCATTTGCCGTGATCGGGCTGTGCGTATATTTCGTGGCGGTGCTGGCATTATGGAGCGAGGCGGATGTCCGGATGCTTCCGCTGACAGCGTGTATCTATCCTCTTTCACGTTCTCTGAGCGGTATCTCTGTCGTATCATTTCAGGCTGCCAAGAACAGCGGACTGCTCCGGACATTTCAGGACGGAGCACAGAAAAAAAGAGTGCGGACCGTGCTTATCCTCTGGGCAGGCATCTGCGCAGGGACAATGCTGTATCTGGGGGCACGGCAGGGCGGCGCATCCGCGGCCGGGGCAGCGGCAGTGATCGCGGCGGCTCTTCTGATATTTGCATATTATTACCGGATGAGCAGAAAGAAGTTCGGCGGAACGACCGGAGATCTGGCTGGGTATTTCCTGCAGGTGTGCGAGCTGGTGATGCTGGCTGTGGCCGTGCTGGGCGGGAAGACGGTATAAGATGATAGAAACTGTGACCGGGGGTACTTGGATGAAAATTGTATTTATCCGGCATCTGAGGACGCCGGGCAATGAGAAAAGACAGTATATCGGCCGGACAGATGAAAATCTGTCCGAACAGGCAGTGGAAGAGTTCCGGCAGCATCAGGAAACAGGTATTGGCATTCTCTATCCGTCTGTACAGCATATCATCGCAAGTCCGCTGAAACGATGCATTCAGACAGCCGGACTTATTTATCCGGGGCAGGAGATATGTGCAGAGCCGATGCTCCGTGAGTGCGATTTCGGAGAGTATGAGCAGAAGACTTATGAAGACCTGAAAGATGAACCGGAGTATATCCGATGGATGGAGTCCGGCGGGATGACCGCATTTCCGGGCGGGGAAGAACAGACATCATTTCGCGGGAGATGCGTGGACGGTGTGAAGAAATGGGTCAGCAGGCTTCTTGACGAAAGTGCAGACAGCGCGGCTTTCATCGTACATGGCGGTACGATCATGGCGGCGCTTTCGGAGCTGTCTGAGGATAAGCGTGAATTTTATCACTGGCAGGTGGAAAACGGCGGCGGGTATGCGGCTGAGGTGATGGCGGAGGACTGGGAAAATGGTAGGAAAGTATTGAGAGAAGTAAAGAAATTGTAAGACAATTCTTATTTATATTTATGACAGAGAGCATGGAAGGAAATATACTTTTATGCTTTCTTTTATATTGCAACGGCCGCAAAAAATATTTTTAGGGTTCCCTTTTAATGGGTGCTATGTTATTCTATTTCCATCTGATGCGGAATGCGTTCAGCAGGATTCATCCGCATGTTAGTTCATTATTATTCTTAGGCCTGTATGTTCTGGGCGGATTTCATGTAATCACAAAGAAAGGCTGAGGTGATGCCATTGCCGTAATAAGCAACGATAACAAAGCGTGAAGCAAATCAAAATATAAAGTTGCACCAGAGAAACAAGATGTATTATACTTAAGGAGAAAATATGAAAAAAACAAAACTGCAATGGCATCCCGCTTTCAGCGCGGCTCTGCGTATCACTCTGCAGGACGAACTGCAGTACTTGGAGATGCAGGAGGAATATCTGCTGAGTAAGAAACCGCTGCAGATGGATATCCTTATTATTAAAAAACTGAAAGACGTTCCGATCAGAAAGATGATCGGGCGGATATTCAGAAGACACAATATCATTGAATACAAATCGCCCGGCGACAGCCTGAGCATCAATGATTTTTATAAGGTTTACGGCTATGCCTGTATCTATCAATCCAATACGAACAGGATAAAGGAGGT
>CAZJRY010000187.1:0-2478 GCA_964548625.1 uncultured Mediterraneibacter sp. | reverse complement strand
ATCACATCGAGGGAATTCTCTCTGGATTCCTCCGAAACCTGCGCCTGACTGTTTAGAATGATCGACACGTTATTGTACATGGGACCAAAACAGACCGCATTGACAATCATTGCCACAATAAGAACCCACGCCACGCCGGCGCTCCATCGTACCACATGCCGGGTTCCTTTTTTCACAATAAAATGTGCCGCGATCATCACTGCGACCATGAGGACAAAAGTTCCAAGTATCGCATAGATATATCCGCTCAGACTGTTCACATATGTCTGCACATCCACTTCGCTGACACCCATACTTGTAAAAATCGGTGTCAGCAGATTGATTAACCATTGTAACATATCTCTTTCCTCCTTAGACCGCCTGACGGCGGCTTTTCATTTTAATGTTCTGACCGGTCATTTTCTTTCTGGTTTCACTCTAACACCGATAAAATCAAATAGCAAATATTTATATTTAATATTTTTGTATAGTTATTTTTTATATTTTCAGAAATCTTTCCATATCTCTCGCCACATGAAGAAATCTCCGCACTTCCTCACTTCGTTTATAAAGTCTTCCGGTCGCTTCATTTAGCCTGCCACAGTATATTATTCCCGGCTGATACGCAAAAAAATACCCGGTTATAGGTTCATTCTATAACCGGGCAGTCCTTACATGAAATTAATATCTATTTTCTTGAGTTTTTCATACAGTGCTTCCACGTCTGTAGGTTCTTCTTTGATGTTGTCCATCTCCATCCTGATTTCCCGCATCGTCTCATCCACATGCGCGATCTCATCTGCGCACTCCTTCAGGCGGGCGATCACTCTCTCCGCGTGCTCCACATTTTTCTTGTACTTGATCTGATGTTCCAGACTCGCCCAGAAGTCCATGGCAATGGTCCGGATCTGCACTTCTGCCTTCACTTCCTTTGTGGACTCCGCGAAGAAGATCGGAACGCTGACGATCAGGTGAAGACTGCGGTAGCCGTTCGGTTTCGGATTGCTGATGTAATCTTTCCGGCGGATCAGTGTGATATCATCCTGCTTTGTCAGCGCATCCGCCAGAAGATAGATATCATCAATGTAGGAGCATATTACCCGGATCCCCGCGATATCATTCAGATTGTTTTCGATATTCTCCCTTGTGGGCGGTATTCCCATCCTCGCCATCTTCTCGATGATACTCGTCTGGCTCTTCAGACGCGTCTCGATCGAGCTGATCGGATTTCTCTTGTATCTGACCTCAAATTCCGTGTCCAGCACCTCGAACTTTGTATTGATCTCCTTGATCGCGCATGCATATCCCATCATAAGTTCCTTATAATCGAGAACACCGTCCAGCAGATTCATTGCCTGCCCCACTAGCGCATTTGTTCCGTCTCCCTCCGCAAACTGAAGCCAGTTCTTTTCTTTCATTGTTTCCTCCGTTCCGGCAGCATATCCGCTGTCTGCCTATTCCTGTACTCTGCTGCTATTTTAGCGGATAGCGCCGGAAAGCTCAATTAAAATACTCTAAAAAATATAATTCTTCTCCGGTTCAAAATTCATCACGGCTTTTTTCCATAAGACCTTCAAAGAACTCTGCTGCCATATCAAACCATCTTGCCACTTTTTTGTCATCCAGACCATTGCCCGGAACACAGGACGCAGATGTAGCCATCGACATGCCATGTGGTCCCTCCGGGAAAATATGCATCTCGAATGGGATTTTATGCTTTTCCAATGCCAGCCCCAGTCTTAAAGTATTTCCTACAAAAATGAGATCATCTGCTGCCGTTGCCCATACAAAAACAGGAACCATTGATTCCGATATATGGTAAACCGGGCTGATTTCGCGGAATCTTTCTTCATCTGCGTTTTCTCCGGCAGACGCATCATTTATCATTTCGAGGAATGTATATCTGCTCATCTTTTGTACCGGATCAACTACATGATACTCCGGACTGTGTTTCGCTTTTTCATTCTGAAAGATATAATCGGTCATAGGATACCCCAGAGCAATACCTTTCAGTTTCAACAGACTGTTTGAAACCCCGCTCATTTCCGCCAGCCAATGCTCGTGCCAGTGAGCGCCCAGACTGAGGACTAAATGCCCTCCTGCCGAGAACCCGCAGGCGAAAATGTTTTCTTCATCTACAAGCCACTGATCCGCATGTCTATGGATGGTTCCCATTAATCTTGCCAGATCTGCCAGAGAATTCGGGTACAGCGCGTTTCCCCTGTCTTGGGTTGTGTACCGTAATACAACAACATGATAGTCACAATGCAGCCATGCAAGCGCAACAGGCTCGGCTTCCCGGTCTGAAGTTGTAATATATCCTCCGCCCGGTACAACGATCATCAAAGGTCTTTTCCGATTCGGAGCGATCTCGTCTGAATTTTCCTGTAAGTATACCTGAAAATAAACCTTTTCGTTATTTTTATACAATGCCTCTTTCCGGATTTTCATTTTTATATTCCGCCTTTCTGCGAAAGGCACCAATGCGTCATGAAACGT
>CAZJRY010000186.1:0-2493 GCA_964548625.1 uncultured Mediterraneibacter sp. | reverse complement strand
TCATCCCATGATTATGTCCGGAAGCTGATGCAGTATCAGAAAGCCGGGGTGAGAGAGTACTGGATCGCAGATCCGTTCCGGGAGCTGATCTCCGTATTCAATTTTGAAGATGCGGGGAAAAGCGGGGAGTACAACTATGGGGAAGCGGTGCCGTCGGGTGTTTTGGAGGGGCTTGAGATCCGGTTTGGGGAGATGGCGGAAGGGTACTGAACAAGGCCGCCGGTCTGCTCTGAGAACCGCCAAAGAGGCGTGCGGAACAGGCGGCGCTCGGATAAAGACATGGGAGACAAAGATGCAATAGAATAATACAAAATAAAAGGAGTGAGTTCTATGCTGTCTGCGGTGTTGGGCGTCATGGCGGTTTTCCTTTTTCTGCTGATCATATGGCTGATCTCATATTACAGCATGAAACGGAAAAGAAAAGCTTATATTCGCGAGAAGTTCGGCAGGATCCCGAAGAGCGGGGAGTGGAACGATACCGTTAAAAACTACTGCGATGTGGTCCATGACGGCGCCGGACTGGACGATATCACATGGAATGATCTGTCCATGAATGACGTTTTCCAGAGAGCTGCCCAGTGCGATACATCTCCGGGGGAGGAGATTTTGTACTGGAGATTCCGCCGGAACAGGATGTCGCCGGAAGAGCAGAAAGTTTTCGAAAAGAGAGTGCGGATATGGGAAGATAACGAAAAGGAAAGGGAGAAGATTGAAGAATTGCTGTGCGATATCGGAAAGAGCGATTCCTCATATTATCTTCCCGCCTATCTGGACGGGATAGAGTCTTATATATTCGGCGGTCAATGGGCGTACCGGGCGCTCCGGCTCCTGCTTGCGGCTGCGTTTATCTTTATGCTGATACGTCCTTCTGACGGGGGAGTGACGCCTTTTGCATGTATGTGCGCTGTGAATCTCGGTATATATTTCCGGATGAACATGAAGCATGACCTTGAGCTGTCTCTGATCGGTACGGCTGTAAGCCTTCTGGGGAATGCGAAGCAGATTGCCGCAAGAAAGGAGATCAGGGAATTGTTTCCGGAGCTGCAGGGAGCTCTGGCAGGCCTGAAAGGCGTTATACGGGGAGACAGGATACTGCGGATCAAGAGAGAAGGCGCCCGCACAGGAGATGCGCTGAGTATCTGCCTCGATTATCTGCTCGGTATTACTTTGATGCAGATCACCACGTACAATAAAGTAATGAAGCGGCTGATGGACAATGTGGAAAACTATCTGACGGTGTACCGGTGTATCGGAGAACTTGACGTGGCGATCAGTACCGCGTCATTCCGGAGGTCTCTGCCATGGTACTGCATTCCGGAGTATACAGACGGGAAGAGAATGGAAATGACGGAAGTATATCATCCGCTCATAAAAGATCCGGTGGCAAATGACTTTGTGATCGAAAGGAGCTGCCTGATCACCGGTTCCAACGCCTCGGGGAAATCCACATTTATTAAGGCGGCTGCTGCCAATGCCGTGCTTGCTCAGGCGATCAATACATGTGCGGCAAAGCGCTTTGTGATGCCGCCGGTTGAAGTGATCACATCTATGGCTGTAAGAGACGATCTGATGGCAGGGGAGAGTTATTTTATCCGCGAGATCAGATATCTGAAGCGGATCCTTGACAGTATTACCGAAGAACGGGTGACTCTCTGCGTTATTGACGAGATACTGAGGGGAACAAATACCGGCGAACGCATCCGGGCGTCAGGGGCGATCCTTGAATATCTCAGGGACAAGAACTGTATCGCGCTTGTGGCGACACATGATAAAGAATTGACGGAACTTCTGGGAGATGATTATCTGAATTATCACTTCAGTGAAGAAATCGGGGAGGATGATATCGCGTTCAGTTATAAGATCATGGAAGGACCGGCGACATCGCAGAATGCAGTGAAGCTGCTGGAATTTGCGGGCTTCCCGGAAGAGATCATAGAAGCGGCGCAGGAATAGTGCTGAAAATATGTGCTGAAAGCGGATGTTTTAAATCAGCTCCGGCATCATATCCTCTGTCAGCTTTAAGAATTTCAGGGCAGCGGGGGTCAGGTTCTTCTTGGATTTCATGGCAACCCCGAGAGTCCGCGAATAGAACGGATCCAGGGGATAGACCGATACATGGGCTTCAAAATTGCGGAGCGTAAGACCGGGCAGGATACTGATCCCCAGTTTGTTCTTGATCATGGAGATGATCGCGTGATCGTCCTTTGAAGTAAAATCGATATTCGGATGGACTCCGGAATTGTTCAGCGCATGGTGGACATCGTAATCCGTACCCATGGCAGAGATGATGAAGTGCTGCTTTTCAAACTGTTCCATAGGGAAGATCCCGCCTTCCGGAGCCGGATAATCAAGGGGAACGACTGCGTAAAGCGGGTCTTCATGCAGAGAAAGCCAGTCGAGAGATTTTGTGTTCCTTTTACTGACGAATCCGAAATCAACAAGATCGGCTTCGATCCAGTTTACGATATCATCCGTGCCGCCCTCCATCAGTTT
>CAZJRY010000185.1:0-2564 GCA_964548625.1 uncultured Mediterraneibacter sp. | reverse complement strand
TATCTGTGTCGAAAAGACGAAGCTTCTGCCAGGGGATCCAAAGCTCTGTATGGAGCCTGGTCCTTTCAGAGGAATCGAAAGAGACCTTAGAATTATGGAGAAAACATTTGTAGTCCTGCATGGATTGCCAGTGTTTGATCATAGTGCGGTACCTCCTTGTAATTGTGATTTAGAGTGAAACGTCTTAATTACAAGGGCGCATTTGATAACTGGGGACAGTTATCAAATGCGCCGCACAATTCAGAGACAATGTCAATAGTTTTTTGAAAATTTAATAAAAATTTTCTCCGGATTATGGAGGAAGAGATAAAAAAGAGAAAAGAAAAAAGAGCGGAAATCCGGGCTTTAAAGAGTTTCCGAGACCGCTCTAACAAAGTAATGGAGGAAAAACATGAGAGCAGATAAGCAATATCGTTTAAAGATGACTGATGAGGCAAAGAAAATTGTCGATCAACTGTCATTAGAGGAAAAAGTTTATCTTATGAGCGGAAGCCTGTTCGATCTTACTAAAATGAAACCAGAAGATCTCGGCGCTCTTGCGGATGTAATGGGAGGCAGTACTTCCACAGACGGCTCTGAGACGGATGCAAACCATTATAACAGCATTCCTTACGCTGCGGGAGGACTTAAAGAGTATCAGGTTCCGCCAATGCTGTTCGCGGACGGACCGAGAGGTGTAGTATGCGGAACTGGGAAATCGACCTGTTTTCCGGTTTCTATGTGTCGGGGAGCGTCTTTTGATCCGGAACTGGAAGAAGAAGTGGGAAGATGTATCGGCCGGGAAGTGAGGGCATATGGAGGCAACCTGTTTGCCGGAGCGTGTATCAACCTGCCTTATAATCCAGGCTGGGGGCGCAGCCAGGAAACTTATGGGGAAGAATCATTCCAGATCGGAAAAATGGGAGCTGCTCTTGTCCGGGGCGTACAGGAAGAGGACGTTATGGCGTGTTTGAAGCATTACGCATTTAATTGCATGGAGAATGCGAGATTCAAATGCAGTGTCACCTGTGACCAGAGAACGGAAAAAGAAGTGTTCCTTCCGCATTTTAAAGAATGTGTGGATGCCGGCGCGGCAAGCGTGATGAGTTCTTATAACAAATACAATGAAGTTCATTGCGGACACAGCAGATATCTTCTCAGAGAGGTTCTGAAAAAAGAGTGGGATTTTGATGGCTTTGTCATGTCTGACTTTGTGTGGGGTGTACGTGATACCGTAGAGGCTGCCAACGGCGGACAGGATATGGAAATGATGTGGACAGAGCATTTTGGACAGAAGCTGATAAAGGCAGTTCAGGACGGATTCGTGTCAGAGGGTTATATCAATGAAGCAGCGCTCAGGATCGTCCGTACGATCATGGCATTTGACAGGGATCATAAAGAATATGCGCAATCTGTGATAGGATGCCCGGAACATATTTCTATCGCAAAGAAAGCTGCGGAAGAAGGAATCACACTTGTAAAAAATCATGGTGTTCTTCCGCTGAAGCGGGGAGAGGTAAAGAAATTGGCAGTGATCGGAAAACTGGCGAACTGGGAAAATATCGGAGACCATGGATCCAGCAGAGTCTATCCTGCTTATGTAGTCACTCCACTTCAGGGGCTGAAAAAAGCAGATCCGCAGTGTGAAGTGATCTATAATGATGTATCTGATATTGAGTCTGCAAAGAAGCTTGCTGCCGAGGTTGATGCAGTGATCTTTGTGGTCGGTTATGATCATGATGATGAGGGGGAATTTATTTCCGAGGATCAGACAGATAATTATACCGGTGCAATAGGAGGCGATCGGAAGAAAAGTTTGGGACTTCATGAGGATGAGATTCGTCTTATTCAAGAGGCAGGTCCGGTTAATAAAAGATCTACAGTAGTTCTGATCGGCGGGAATATGATCATGATGACAGAATGGATTGATTCCGTTAATTCCGTGATCATGGCATACTACCCGGGAATGGAAGGCGGAACGGCTCTGGCAGAAATTATTTACGGTGACGTAAATCCATCCGGAAAACTTCCATTTGTAGTGCCTTATAAAGAGGAAGATCTTCCTTATGTGGACTGGGAGGCAGAAAATCAGTATTTTGAATACTATCATGGGTATACACGACTTGAAAAAAATGGGGTAAAACCACTGGTCCCGTATGGGTTCGGAATGAGTTATACCACATTTGGATTTTCAGAGCCGAAAGCAGAGGCGGATGGACAGAGTCTCCGGATATCTGTGAATGTAAAAAACACTGGAGATAGAGCAGGCGCGGAAGTGGTTCAGGTCTATGCAGGGTATGAGAATTCAGAAGTAGACAGACCAGTGAAGCAGCTTTGCGGATTCAGGAGAATTGAGCTGAAAGCAGGAGAAGAAAAAAGGGTCGAGATTGAAGTGCCCTTTGATAAATTGAAATGGTATGATCCGGTTCACAGAGAATGGAAACTGGAGCATATGACATATATGATTTATGCAGGCTCATCCTCCGCAGAGAATGATCTGGTTAAAACAGAAATAATACTTTAGTAAATTGTAACTATTCAGGACATCCGTTTTTGACGCCTTGATTTTTCGTCAAAACAGAGAA
>CAZJRY010000184.1:0-2610 GCA_964548625.1 uncultured Mediterraneibacter sp. | reverse complement strand
TTATCAAAACACTCCGGCAACATTTATACTATACGTAAAAAATGCTCCCCTCTAGGTAAACAAGTTTTATTATTCGCTTGTCTGCCTAAAAGGGAGCATATCAAACAACTATATACTATTTTTCTTTACTTTCAACAATAATCGTCTTTGCTCTTTTCTTTCTCCATCGCAGAACCACGATCAGTTCAACCGCGATCAGTACCACAGCAATCGCAGCATCGATGCCGATAAAGATCAGGGTCATATTGTCCAGACCAGCCTCATCCGGATTTTCCACCGTATAGTTACCGCTGTTTGCCACCGTGTACATGATATTCTTTGACGCCTGACGCAAAGCCAGCACAAGTGTTGCGGAATCTGTATCTGTCAGTACATTTGATTCGTAGGAATTGAATCCCAGCATCGCGTCGTTTCCGTTTCTTACACAGTCATCCGTAATCTGATATCCATAGGATCCGTCCCAGTCGCTTAGGACCATGCCTCTGTATCCCCATTCGCCGCGGAGTACATTATTGAGCAGATACGGGTTTGAACCGCTGTATCTTGTACCGATCCAGTTAAAGGAAGACATAACCGCAAGAGCTTCGCCAGTGAAGTTCTTCACGCACATTTCAAAAGGTTTCAGGTAGATTTCACGAATCGCCTGCTCGTCAGAGTAAGTCAGAAGGAATGTGCATCGGTTGGTCTCCTGGTCATTCAGTGCAAAATGTTTGATATAAGCATATACTCCGTGCTCGGCCGCTCCGTTGATCTCGGCAGACGCAATCACTCCGGAGAGTACGCCGTCCTCGGAATAATACTCAAAGTTACGTCCGCAGAATGCTGTTCTGTGCATATTCATGGCAGGACCGTACCATCCGTAAATATGACAGTCCGCGTATTCCGCGCCGATGGCGCTTCCTGTCCTCTGCGCCAGTTCAGGATTCCATGTCTGGCTGATCAGCACCTCTACAGGGAACGGAGTTCCGTATACACCTGTCACCCAGTCGTTCAATCCGCTTGTTCCGTCACTGTCCAGTGTTGCCACTTTTCCGACAGAATCAACCGCTATAGTCTGGAAGCCTCCCAGATTGACCAGATCACTCATCTCTTCTACTGTGAGCTGATCCAGAAGTTCATCCCACATCGGATCATCGTAATCCTTTCCTGTTAGCTCGGAGAGGCTGCGTCCGTTGTCCGCACCGGTTACCGGCATCTTATCATCCGGGTTGTCATACAAAGTCGGATCATAATATGCAACGGATTTTTCCATAACTGCCACTCTTGTCTCATCATCCATCACATAGGCTTCCTCTGTCGGCGCTGCGGTTGCCTCCTCATAATTGGCAAATCCGTCTGCTCTTGACAGATACGTTACATTACCTGCCGAATAATCCTGAAACTGATTGACCGCTGTCTGTTCATCGCTTGTCCGTCCTTCTGTACTATAGTTGATATCTTCATCTACATGGAAAGAGACCTCATCCAGCACAGTATGGGAATCTGACCGTACAGAGACCGTATAGTCTCCGGCCTCCAACACATATCCGCCATTTTCCGTTTTAATCCCTGTAGAATCATAGGACGCCATGTCTTCTTTATTGATCATAAAGGATACCGTCTCACTTGCTCCCGACTCAAGAGTCTCCGTCTTATCCAGCGCGATGAGATTGACGGAAGCCTTTTCAATTCCTCCGTTATTATACGGAGGTGTGAAATAAATTTCTACCGCGCTCTTTCCGGCCACATCCCCTGTGTTTGTCACAGTCACGTCCACGGAAATGCTGTCCCCGTTATCTGTAAAATTGCTGATCTCCTGTGTAAAGCTTGTATAGCTCAGCCCGTAGCCGAACGGATACTGAACCATATCGTCATACCTGATCAGTCCTTCTTCTGCTGCTGTCTCATAGAACTTATATCCCAGATATATTCCTTCCACATAATTGACGAAGGCGATATTGCCCTGATAAGCATCGTCCGCTTCTGTAAAGACCTCTTTGAGATCGTCTACATTATTGTACGCAAAGTTTCCCGTATTGTTATAATTCGGTGTAGCCGTCAGGTCATAGACATAGGTATCTACAGTCTTTCCTGACGGGTTTACGTCTCCTTTGATGATACCGCCCAGCGCGGACATACCTGTCTCACCGGTTCCCGGTGCCAAGATAAGCGCGCCGATGGAATCATAGTTTTCCACCCATCCGAGTTCCATTGCGTTATTGGAGTTAATGATCACGATCACATCGTCAAATGCATTACACACAATATCCAGCATTGCTTCCTCTGTATTGGACAGTTCCAGATAGTGTTCCCCCTCGTCAAAATCGTCATAGTCACCGTTATTGTCGTAGTTACAATTAAAATAGTTATACTGGTCGTTTCCGTTTGCCACTTCTTCCCGGATGTCGTATGTACCGTTGATAACTGCATTCATATCTGTCGGCAGATCCTGTCCTTCTCCGCCGGAGCGGCCGAGAACGACAATCGCCGTATCCGAAAACTCCTGTGCCTCCTGCATGATCTCTTCTGTGTAATAGTCGGCTGTCGGTTCCGGAAGTGTCCAGTCTGTATACCCTACATTTCCCATCTCCGGAAGGATACGGGATTCTCTGTATTCCGTATACATATCTG
>CAZJRY010000183.1:0-2617 GCA_964548625.1 uncultured Mediterraneibacter sp. | reverse complement strand
CCGATAGTCACCTGCCTTGTCAGGCCGTTCTGAAAAGATTCGTCCGTATCAAAAGATACCGGGAGCTGACCGGCCAGCAGGGATTCGTTTTGGCTGTATACCAGAGTATAGACCCCATTGTTATAAAAGTCAAAGTCCTCTCCCAACTGCAGGGAACCGTCATCCGCCAGTGCCGTCTGTCCGATGTTATTCCTGAGAGTCTGATCCAACTGATCCATAGCGGTACCGGCAGATACCGAATCACTGATGAACATCAGGAATCCAAGCAGCAGTACAGACGTAAAACTCATCAACAGCAGATACCAGATGGTAATCTTAACCTTAACACTGATCTTCCTCACTGCTCATCTCCTCCATTCCCGGGGTCGCGGATTGTCCATCCCACGCCCTTTACCGTGTGGATGAGTTTCTGTTTTCTGCTGCCGTCGATCTTCCGCCGAAGGCGGCTCATATATCCGTCCACATTATTGGAACTCCCTGTATATTCGTAGTTCCAGATACGGTCTTCAATCTGTTCTCTTGAAAGCACATGTCCTTTATTACGCAGGAGATACTCAAGTATGGCATACTCCTTTGGCATAAGCCGGATTTCCTCACCGTTTCTGACCACAGTGTGCATTCCCGTATCCAGAACAAGATCTCCGGCGGAAAACCGGTTGGTCCTCTGTCCGTTATGTTTGCGGGTCATAGCGCGTATGCGCGCAAGCAGTTCTTCAAAGTCAAACGGCTTGATAAGGTAATCATCTGCGCCGAGATCCAGGCCTCTTACCCGGTCGGCAATGCTGTCCCTCGCCGTTAAAAAGAGAACGGGTGTATCCGATCCCTGTTCCCGCAATTCTCTGATCAGGGTATAACCGTCTTTCTTCGGCATCATTACATCCAATATGATGCCGTCGTACTCTGCCCCTGCCAGATGAAGTCCCGCATCCTCTCCGTCATAGCATCCGTCTACTGTATAACCGTCTTTTTTCAGAACTTTCTGAATCAGATGATTCAGATCTTTTTCGTCCTCCACGACTAAAATACGCACAAGCATTTCCTCCTTTGACCATATGAATATGAACATTTTGCTGATTTAATCATACCAGTTTAACATGAAACTAACATTAAAAATCTGCAAATATATTCATATTGTTTTTGCATAATCGATTGTTTTTTAAAAAATAATCGGTTATACTGGATGAAAGAGCTGAATAAAGACAGTTCAGAATAAACTAGGAGGGCTATAATTTATGAAGAAAAAGATTTTGGCAGCAATGCTTGCAGGAGCAATGATATTGTCGATGGCAGGGTGCTCCGGAAGTTCAGACAGCGGCAGTGATGACGCAGGAACCTCCGAAGATACGTCTTCAGGGGACAGCAGCACTGACACAGAAGCGGAGGAGACAGAGATCCAGGTATTTATCGCGGCAAGTCTTAACACAGTAATGACAGAGCTTGCCGATATGTACAATGAAGATCATCCGGAAGTTAAGATTACATATAACGCGGACAGTTCCGGAACACTGCTGACACAGATCGAGGAAGGATACGAGTGTGATATCTTCTTCTCGGCAGCGCAGAAGCAGATGGATGACCTTGAGGCGGACGGGCTGATGGTCGAGGGTACAAGAGCAGATGTAGTCAACAATCAGGTCGTTGTAATCACATTGAAAGACAGCGGAACGAAAGTAACCGGACTTGAAAATCTGGATGAGGCGGAGAGTATCGCGCTGGCCGGCGGAAGTGTACCTGTAGGAAAATATACAAGGCAGGCTCTGATCAACCTCGGCATACTGCCGGAGACAGACGCTCCGGAAGAGATCACAACAGAGGAAATATCCGAGGCGCTCGGCGGCGTGGAGATCAGTGAACAGGACAATGTGAGCAAGGTGCTGACAGCAGTCGCAGAGGGATCCTGCGAAGTGGGAACGACTTATTATTCCGATACATACGGATATGAGGATGATCTTGACATCCTTCAGACTGTAAGCTATGATCTGACGGGCGACGTGATCTATCCGGTCGCGCGCGTGGTAAATGAGGAGGCAGACGACGCGCAGACGGCAGCGGCGGAAGATTTCCTCGAATTTATCCTTTCAGATGAAGCGAAAGCCGTATTTGAGTCTTACTATTTCGATACTGACGTATAAGTCAGGATATAACCCGGACGGAAGTACAGTAAATAAAATTCCGCATAAAAGCGGCGTACAGAGGGAGAAGTTATGGAAGAAATCACACAGATATTAAAAGATTTAGACTGGAGCCCGCTTTTTATATCACTGAAGACAGGAGTGGTGGCGACGTTTATCTCGTTTTTCCTCGGGATATTTGCCGCAAGGAAAGTGGTAAAGGCAACACCGGGGAAGAAAGCGGTCATTGACGGCATCCTGACCCTTCCTATGGTGCTGCCGCCTACAGTGGCGGGGTTTTTCCTGCTCCTGCTGTTCAGCAGGAGACGCCCGCTGGGAGCGTTCCTGTTTGAACAGTTTGACTTTAAAGTCGTGCAGACATGGCTCGGCTGCGTGATCGCGGCGACGGTCATCGCATTTCCGCTTATGTACAGAAATGCCCGTGCGGCCATGGAGCAGATCGATATGAATCTCGTCTATGCGGGGCGTACGCTTGGAATGTCGGA
>CAZJRY010000182.1:0-2629 GCA_964548625.1 uncultured Mediterraneibacter sp. | reverse complement strand
CTTCCAAGAATATCCAAATACACTCTTTTTAATTCTATCTTTTTAATTCCTCTAACACTTCATGAGAGCGTTTTATAAGCCTCTGTTGCCTTTCCCAACGGATATATTTAAGCTTATCCTCAAATATTCCTATCCACTGCTCTACGTTTCCCTTGATAAGCGGTGTTATAAAGTTTCCCATGTGAAGGAGTATTTTTCGGAAAGAGACCGAGAGAGCAGTGCAGGAGCACTGGATGATAGAAAATTATCATTGGCATTTAGATGTGACTTTTCGGGAAGATGGGAATCACACATTAGAGAAGCAGGCCGCTTATAATCTGAATATAATCAGGAAGCCGGCATTGATTATGAATTTGTAAAAATTTAAAAACTAATGGGCTTAGTTGGGAAACCCATTCATGCGTTTGTCGTGGAACCCCCGGATGTTCTATTGACAGCCGGGGGTTCTTTTTTATACTTTTACGGGCGCACTCCTCTCTGCCGGATTCAGTCATGACTTTCTACTTGTCCTTGAACCTGAATATCCTCTCTTTCTTCTTCGGCGGTTTCTTCCCCTTGATCTTATCCGGCATCGGCTCGTATGTCTTTTCACTCTTTAAGAGCGGCATCCGCTTATGGTTCTTACGCAGATAGAGCAGAGCAATCCCCGCAAACACGACCACACATCCCGCAAGCGCCTGAGACACCGGGAAACCGGTCCCGGGGATCAGGAGCTGATCCGTACGCAGCCCTTCGATCCAGACTCTGCCGAGGGCGTATCCGAAGATATAGAGAAGGAAAAGTTCGCCCTCGTATTTCTTATGTTTGCGGTACAGCACAAGCAGGATCAGGAGTACGGCGCACCACAACGACTCATAGAGGAACGTCGGGCTTACCTGTATATAGTCCACACCCCCGATAGTCTCCATATGCTCCCGCATCTTCTCGGTAATGTCGCCGGAACGAACCGCGTCCACCGGCAGACGCATGGCAAACAGTCCGTCCGTATATTCACCGAATGCTTCGCGGTTGAAAAAATTTCCCCATCGTCCGAGCATCTGTCCGTTCAGGAGCGCCATCGCTATTGTGTCCAATATTTGAAACGGAGACAGCCGTTTCACCCTTGCCATAATAAATACCGAGATCACAGCGGCGATCACACCGCCGTAAATGGCAAGGCCCCCTTCCCGGAGGTTGAAGACATCGAGCAGATTATCTTTGTACATATCCCATGAGAATACCACATAGTAAATCCTGGCTCCCGCGATACCGGCGATCACGCCGATGATCCCCATATCCAGATAATCCTCAGGATTCTGCCTTGTCCGCTTCGCTTCTGATGTGGCGATCAGGAAACCGATCAGGATCGCGCACCCGATAATAATGCCGTAGTATGCGATCGTAAAGCCGAATATATCAATATTCTTTCCCACGTCTTCCAGATAAATGCCCAGATTCGGAAAAGCAATATCATAATGCATGGAAATGCTCCTTTCTGCCATGGCTGAACGGTGCTATATGTTGAACCTGAACAGCATGATATCGCCGTCCTGTACAACGTAATCTTTCCCCTCGAGACGGATCAGCCCCTTCTCTTTTGCCGCTGTGTGCGAACCGCAGGCGATCAGGTCGTCATAGCTCACCACTTCCGCGCGGATAAATCCTCTCTCAAAATCGGAATGGATCTTTCCCGCCGCCTGTGGTGCTTTCGTACCCTTCTTGATCGTCCATGCGCGCACTTCCGGTTCGCCTGCCGTCAGATAGCTGATCAGTCCGAGCAGATGATAGCTTGCCCGGATCAGTTTCTCCAGACCGGACTCTTCAATCCCAAGGTCATCAAGGAACATATTCTTCTCATCATCGTCAAGCTGCGAGATTTCCTCCTCGATCTCCGCGCATACAACGAATACTTCGCATCCTTCCTTTCCGGCATAATCCCGTACTGCCTGCACTCCCGGATTATCTGTTCCGTCGTCGGCCAGATCATCCTCGGATACATTTGCCGCAAAGATCACCGGCTTGGCGGTCAGGAGATTGTATCCTGCAAGCCACGCCTGTTCATCTTCATCCTCAGTCATAAAACTCCTTGCCGGCTTGTTCTCTTCCAGATGCGCTTTCACGCGGTTTAAAAGATCCAGTTCTTTCGCCGCTGTCTTGTCATTACGCGACAGTTTCACCGTCTTGGAGATCCTTCTCTCAAGTACTTCCAGATCTGAGAAGATCAGTTCCAGGTTGATCGTCTCTATATCGCGCATAGGATCGATACTTCCGTCTACATGAACGATATTCGTATTTTCAAAGCAGCGCACCACATGCACAACAGCGTCTACTTCACGGATATTCGCAAGGAACTGGTTGCCCAGCCCCTCTCCTTTGGAAGCGCCTTTTACAAGTCCTGCTATGTCCACAAACTCGATCGCAGCCGGAATGATCTTCTTTGTATGATACATCTCTCCCAGCACATTCAGCCTGTTATCCGGCACGGATACGACTCCCACATTGGGATCTATGGTACAGAACGGGTAGTTCGCGGATTCCGCCCCCGCCTTTGTCAGAGAATTAAACAATGTACTTTTCCCAACATTGGGGAGTCCCACGATTCCTAATTTCATATCTATCTTTACCTATCCAGAAAGCCTTGATTTTACGG
>CAZJRY010000181.1:0-2638 GCA_964548625.1 uncultured Mediterraneibacter sp. | reverse complement strand
ATATTTTACCCTCTGCGCTCCTGCGTGTCAATAATTCATAAATAATCTGTTGCAACATAAAAAAGGCCGGGGAGCCTTATTCGATCCCCAGCACTTTATAATCCTGATCCTCAACTGCTTTTTTAAGCACATCATCGGCAATACCGGCATTCAATGTGACCACCGCTGTACCCGCCTCATGACTCACTTCTGCCGCATCAACCTCCGGCAGTGTTTCCAGAGCCTTTTTCACTCTTGCCTCGCAGTGTCCGCACATCATTCCCTCAATTTTCATTGTCTTTGTCATCGTTGTTTCCTCCTCTTTTTTCTTGATTTTTATTTTCTTGTCTCTGCCGGCGTCATACATTTTGAACCAGTTGAGCCTAAGCGCATTACTTACCACACAGAAACTGGACAGACTCATGGCCGCCGCTCCGAACATGGGGTTTAGCTGCCATCCGAAGACCGGGATCCACACCCCTGCGGCAAGCGGGATGCCTATTACATTATAGAAGAAAGCCCAGAACAGATTCTCATGGATATTTCTCAGCGTGGCCCGGCTCAGCCGGATCGCGGCAGGCACATCGCTCAGCCTGCTCTTCATGAGCACCACGTCCGCGGCGTCAATGGCAATATCCGTACCCGCACCGATGGCGATCCCCATATCCGCCCGCATAAGAGCCGGCGCATCGTTAATACCGTCGCCTACCATAGCGACTTTTCCTTTCTGTTTCAGGGAACGGATCACGCTCTCTTTTCCTTCCGGCAGCACTCCCGCGATCACTTCATCAACGCCTGCCTGAGCGCCTATGGCTTTCGCCGTGCGCTCATTGTCGCCGGTGAGCATGACAACATGGATTCCCATATTCCGCAGTTCTCTTACAGCCTGCGGACTGTCCTCTTTGATCACATCCGCTACCGCGATGATGCCGGCAAGCTTGCCGTTTTTGCTGAAGAACAGCGGCGTCTTTCCCTGTTCTGCAAGCGCCTCGGCTTTCTTCCGGATCTCTCCGGAGACCTCTGCATGATCGCTGATAAACTTGAGATTGCCGCCGCAGACTGTCTCGCCGTTGATTTTCCCTGACAGTCCGTTTCCTGCTACCGCGCGGAAATCTTCTGCATCAGCTTCGTCTTTTATCTCCTGTTCTTCTGCCTTTACAATAATAGCATGTGCCAGCGGATGCTCGCTCTTCTTTTCCAGGGCATATGCCCCGGCAAGCAGCTCTTCTTCTGTCACGCCGTCGGCAGGGATCATGTCTGTCACTCTCGGCTCGCCGCTTGTGATCGTACCGGTCTTATCCAAGGCGACGATCCGGGTCTTGCCCGTCTCTTCCAGCGAGACCGCGGTCTTAAACATGATTCCGTTCTTCGCGCCCATTCCGTTTCCTACCATGATCGCCACAGGCGTCGCAAGTCCCAGCGCGCACGGGCAGCTGATGACCAGAACGGAAATTCCTCTTGCCAGCGCGAATCCCGCTGTCTGTCCCGCGATGAGCCACACAGCGATAGTCGCCAGCGCGATAGCGATCACCGCCGGTACAAACACGCCGGAGACGCGGTCGGCGACCTTCGCGATGGGGGCTTTCGTCGCCGCGGCGTCGCTCACCATCTGGATGATCTGGGAAAGAGTTGTATCCTCCCCTACCCGCGCAGCCTCGCAGCGCAGGAAACCGGACTGGTTCAGAGTAGCTGCCGAAACGGCGTCGCCCTCATTTTTATCCACGGGGATACTCTCTCCGGTCAGCGCGGATTCATTGACCGCGCCGGTTCCTTCCAGAACGATGCCGTCCACCGGAATATTCTCCCCCGGTCTGACGACGAACACATCTCCTTTTCTCACCTGGTCAATGGAGACCTCCTCCTCCGCGCCGTTTCTTACTACCGTAGCTGTTTTCGGAGCCAGTTTCATCAGGCTTTTCAGAGCGTCCGTGGTCTTTCCTTTTGATCTTGCCTCCAGCATCTTACCCACCGTGATCAGCGTCAGGATCATGGCGGCTGACTCAAAGTAAAATTCATGCATATAGGACATTGCCCCTGCCATATCGCCCCGCATCTGCGCGTCTGTCATGGCAAAAAGTGCGTAAAGGCTGTAGCCGTAAGAAGCCCCGGCGCCCAGAGCGACCAGAGTATCCATGTTCGGAGCTCTGTGGATCAGACCTTTAAATCCGCTGATAAAGAATTTCTGGTTGATCACCATGACCGCTGTAGTCAGCAGGAGCTGGATCAGCCCCATGGCCACATGATTTCCTTCCAGAAATGATGGAACCGGCCAGTTCCACATCATATGTCCCATGGAAAAATACATCAGCGGGATCAGGAAGCACAGAGAAGCGATCAGCCTTTTCTTCATCTTCGGCGTCTCCCTGTCTTTTAATGAATCTTCTGCCTCAGCGATGGTGCTCCCCGCGCTTCCTGCTTTTCCCGCGGCGTGATCCGCTCCCTTTTCCGACGCCCCGTATCCCGCCTCTTCTACCGCGGCGATGATATCTGCCGGAGAAGCTGTTCCTTCCACACCCATAGAGTTTGTCAGGAGGCTTACGGAACAGGACGTCACACCCGGAACTTTTGAGACGGCTTTCTCCACACGCGCGCTGCAGGCAGCACAGCTCATGCCTGTCACATTGTATTGTTCCATATTGATTCCTCCTATTTCATTAAT
>CAZJRY010000180.1:0-2650 GCA_964548625.1 uncultured Mediterraneibacter sp. | reverse complement strand
AATTCTATGCATATTCGTCACATTATTATAATCCAACCGCGCAGGGATGTAAAGCCGCGTTTCTTGCAAAACTCACAGTTTGAGTGTATAATGGACGCGTATCACAGAATTTTCAGCGTCAGATCAGACGCACTGTAACAGACAAAGGAGTGAAAAAAATACAGTGGACTCTGGTGACACCTTTCAATTTATCATATTGATCATTTTGCTTATACTCTCAGCATTTTTCTCATCAAATGAGACCGCGCTCACGACCGTGAGCAAGATCCGGCTGCGCTCTCTGGCTGACAACGGAGACAAAAGGGCGGCGATGGTTCTCGACATTACGGAGAATCATACTTCCAAGATGCTGAGCGCCATACTCATCGGCAACAATATCGTCAATATCTCCGCGTCTTCTCTCTCCGCCACGCTTGCATACGCGTTCGGCGGATATACGGTCAGCATCGCCACGGCAGCGCTTACGGTCGCGATCCTCGTGTTCGGCGAGATCACGCCTAAGAATTACGCCACCATCAATGCCGAGAAGATATCGCTGCGGTACATCAGGATCATTAAATGCTTCATGACGGTCATGACGCCTGTGATCTTTATCATTAATCTGTTCTCGCGCGGCATCATGTTCCTGCTGCGGGTGGATCCCTCCGCAGCGAAGAATATCATGACGGAGGAGGAGCTCAGGACTATCGTTGACGTCAGCCATGAGAGGGGCGTGATCGAGACAGGCGAGAAAGAGATGATCAACAATGTATTTGATCTGAGCGACGCCAATGCCAAAGACATCATGGTTCCGAGAGTGCATGTGACCTTTGCCGAAGTGAATAACACCTACGACGAACTGATCGATATCTTCCGCGAAGATAAGTTCACCCGTCTGCCGGTCTATGAGGACTCGCAGGACAATATCGTCGGCATTATTAATATGAAAGATCTGCTCCTGTGCAGCCGGGACGAATCCTTTAACATCCGCGGCATTATGCGGAAACCGCATTTCACCTACGAGTACAAAAGTATATCCGAGCTGCTGGTGGAAATGAGGGAGTCAACGTTCAACATCGCGATCGTGCTCGATGAATACGGCGAGATGGCCGGACTGATCACTCTCGAGGATATCCTGGAGGAGATCGTGGGAGAGATCCACGATGAATACGATGAACATGAGGACGGGATGTTCTTCCGGCTCGGCGACCGCGAATACGTGATCGACGGCGCCATGAATCTCGACGATGTGAATGAACGTCTCCGGACGGAGTTTGTTTCAGAAGGCTATGACTCCCTTGGCGGGTTCATCATCGAGCAGCTTGACCGGATGCCTGAATTGAACGACGAGGTCGTGACGGAGGACGGTACACGCCTGATAGTGGAGACGCTGGATAAAAACCGCATTGAAAGTGTGCATATCTATCTGCCTGAAAAGACCGAAGAAGAGAATGCCGGTCCGGAAGAATCGCTCTCTTCTGACGAAAATGTCTTCGAAACAGGCACATGACCATCTATACGGATTTTCAGAGGGTGACGCCAAAAGGCAGTCACCCTTTTTCTTTTCCCGCATATTCTGTTATAGAGTAAATCGGAAAAGGAAGCAGGACTATGCCTTATACAATCATGCTGGACGCCGGACACGGCGGACGCGATCCCGGAGCGGTATCCGGCGGGAGACAGGAAAAAGACGACTCGCTCGCCCTCACTCTCGCTGTCGGGGAGATTCTTCAGGAAAGAGGGGTCGACGTCCTTTATACCCGCACTACAGACGTCTACGAATCCCCCTATCAGAAAGCCATGGAGGCAAATGAAGCCGGAGCCGACTTCTTCATCTCCATCCACCGCAACTCCAGCCCGGAAGCCAACACCTACTCCGGTGTCGAATCTCTTGTCTATAATAAATCCGGAATCAAACTGGAAATGGCAGAGAACATAAACGAACAGCTCGAAGCCGTGGGGTTCGTCAATCTGGGGGTAAAAGAACGCCCGGGGCTCGTCGTTCTCAGGCGTACGCGTATGCCGGCTGTTCTTGTGGAAGTCGGCTTCATCAATTCAGATGCCGACAATACACTTTTTGAAAATAACTTCGACGACATTGCCCTTGCCATTGCGGCGGGAATACTGGATACTCTCCAGATGAACGGAGACATCCCCGAAACTGCCGGTTCCTATACCGTGCAGGCGGGCGCGTTCCGGAACGCCGCCTATGCGGACCGTCTTCGGCAGGAACTGCTGGATCAGGACTTTCCCGCCGTGGTCAGCCAAAATAACGGGCTGTACCGGGTCAACGCAGGGACATATCCCACACTGGATGAGGCGGCGGCCGTCGAGAGGAAACTCAAACAGGCCGGGTATCAGACAGTGATCGTAAGCGGATAGATCGGGATTTTTTTCGGTCCTTATCCCATCGGCAGTCACTCCGATAAATCAAGGATTTATCGGACCCGTCCCCGCGTTTTCCGCAGAAAAAAAGCCGGAAGCATGCTTTTTACCGCAGCTTCCGGCTGTCTTCTTACCTCTCATTCCCCGGATTTTACCATACACTCTTTCCTGTAGAACGCCACCCCGTATTTCAGGATCTTCTGATATCCTTCCTGCCGCAGCGCTTCCTCATACTTCTGCTCTTCGATCTGCGCCAGCGCCTCGTCGCATTTTTCCTCCAGCCCCT
>CAZJRY010000179.1:0-2753 GCA_964548625.1 uncultured Mediterraneibacter sp. | reverse complement strand
GTACACTTACAGCAGCATCCGGATATTAGAAATTTTTTCTTGTATCCGGATGCTGTTTGGTAAGTACTGCCACCGATACTATGAGAATAATAATCCCACTACATATCCACGTTATTTGTATCGAAAATTCAGCAGCCACTTTTCCCATAATAATCATAGACAAATAATTTAATAAACACGAAATCATGGAATTAAATGATAAAATGGTCGCTCTGTTATTGCTTTGAATACTGACATTTAAAACCGTTTCCTTCAACGGGTATATCATTCCCAATATAAACTCAAATGCCAAAATTCCGGCAAATAATGTCCAAAATGTTTTTAAAAAGGCTAATGTTACAACACATACCCCACAAACAATACATACAAGCGCCAAAAAGAGGAATGATCTGTCCTTTACTTTTTCTAAAAACATATTTCCCAGCAGCATAAACACTCTCATAAAAATCCAGGCGGTTCCGATAATTGTATAATTTATATTCTCAAAATCATGTAAAACCGGTGACCAAAAAACAAAAACCGGTGAAAATGCGAATGCCAGAATACTGTTAAACAATATAACATTTCTTACTTTTTTATTTTTTATACAGTATGTAATGCTGTCATTTATGATCTTTTTTATCCCATTAACACTTTCTTCAACATTATACGAGTGATGTTTATTGATTTGACCGCTCACTTTAGGCATAATTAAAATAGAAAGAACCACAAAGAGCATCGCGGCTATAAGCGCAAAGAGAAAGATGCCTTCGATGAAAATGTCCGCTATCAATCCGCCTAAAAAACCTGCTGCCAACATCATAATGGATATAAATTTGTTTTTTGTTACAAAAATATGTTCACTTTCCTTTTCAGAAGTATTTTCAATTATCCACGCATCTAATGTTCCTGATTCAAAAGCGCACGAAATCCCTAAACAAATCTGGGCTGCTAAAAACGCCGGTATCGTATCACATATCAGAAAGATTAAATTTGTAATGCATAATAATATTCCCGTTAAAACAGTTGTTTTCACATATCCCATGTAATCTGTTAATGCTCCGGCCGGAATTTCCATAAAAAAAGTAATAATAAGTGATGTTGCAACGATCATGTTCGTTTCCATAGTATTTAAATTTTTACTATACAAAAATAAAACAAATGTTGCTCCCGTTATACCGGCATAAAATTCGAAAAAGCAATTTAAACATAAATATAAATTTTTTACGTGCTTAACTCGTGTAATTTCATTTATATTCAACATCAATCCATCCTATATTATACACAGTCCCAAAAACCGAGGTCTGCCGCACCGTTAAATGGTATGGCAGACCTTTTATTTATCTTACCGGAACTTTTACTGTTCCAGCATCTCTTTTATCATCTTTGTCACAGCCGCCGGGTCGGCTTTTCCTTTCAGCGCCCGCATGCTCTGTCCCATGAGCGCCCCGAAAGCTTTCTGCTTGCCTCCCTTATAATCTGCAACTGCCTGCGGATTGTCCGCAAGGACTTTCCCGACCGCTTCTTTGATGGCTCCCTCATCATTCACTGTCTTAAGTCCGTTCTCTTCCACATACTTCTCCGGATCCACATCATCGGTAAAAATATGTTCGAAAACTTTTCTCGCGACGGCCGCGCTGATCGTTCCCGCGTCTGTCATGTCGATGAGTTTCGCCAAACGCTCCGGTGAAAACTTCACATCCTCCGGTTCCATGCTCTTTTCTTTCATCAGGCGGAACATGTCTCCCATGATCCAGTTTGCCGCCTTCTTCGGTTTCCCGCACAGTTCAACCGTTGCCTCGAAGAGATCCGCCACTTTCTTGGACTCTGTGATAAGCTCAGCGTCATATTCCGGGATGTCGAATTCCTTCTTATATCGCTCCAGTTTCTCGGAACGCAGCTCCGGCTGACGTGCTTTGATCTTTGCGATCCACTCGTCGCTTATCACGATCGGCACAAGATCAGGCTCCGGGAAATAGCGGTAGTCCTGGGCGTCCTCTTTGGAACGCATCGCATAGGAATGTTCCTTATTATCATCCCATCTTCGTGTCTCCTGAATGACTTCTTTCCCTTCTTCAAGGAGTTCGATCTGTCTCTGCCGCTCTCCCTCAATAGCATGAGCGATGGCCTTGAATGAGTTCAGGTTCTTCATCTCCGTTCTCGTACCGAACTTTTCCGATCCGGCTTCACGGACGGACAGGTTCACGTCCGCTCTCATGGAACCTTCCTGAAGCTTGCAGTCTGATACTCCCAGATACTGGGCGATCATTCGCAGCTTTTCCAGATATGCGATCACCTCGTCGGCAGAGCGCATATCCGGTTCGGAGACGATCTCCACAAGCGGCACGCCGCTCCGGTTATAGTCCACAAGGGAAGTATCGTCCCACTCGTCATGGACCAGTTTCCCCGCGTCCTCTTCCATATGCATCTCGTGGATGCGCACTTTCTTCTTTCCTGTCTGTGTATCGATCTCCACATATCCGTCTCTCGCGATCGGAAGATAGAGCTGGGAGATCTGATAGTTCTGCGGGTTATCCGGATAGAAGTAATTCTTCCGGTCGAACTTGCACACCTGTGTAATCTTACAGTTCGTAGCAAGTCCCAGTGCCATAGCATACTCTACCACCTGTTTATTGAGCACCGGAAGTGATCCAGGCATTCCCGTACACACCGGGCAGGTATGGGTATTCGGCGCGCTTCCGAACTCCGTGCTGCATCCGCAGAAGATCTTCGTCTTCGTCGCCAGCTCGATATGGACCTCAAGTCCGATGACT
>CAZJRY010000178.1:0-2845 GCA_964548625.1 uncultured Mediterraneibacter sp. | reverse complement strand
ATACGAGGATAAGTCCCGGTTATGCGGAGATATGGCACAGCACATCAGTATTGAATAAATTAAAAATTGAATATCGCAAACCAGGAGAATAACTTACGATTTGAAGTTCAGGCAGCAGGCAATCCGCAGAACCACGCTCCACAGGAACAGCATAAAAAATAAAATTGTGAAAAAATTAAGAAACTATTTTGCTTATCTTTGAAGTTTTTTCAAAATTATATAGTAAAATACTATACATAGTTTCAGAGAGGAGTGAGAATAGTGATTTTAATGATGATTATTCCAATCATTTTAACTGTGTTTCCAGTAATGCTGTATCAAGCAGTTTTATTGTTGCATAAGAGAAAATCAACTTCTATACATTATTTTTGGACATACATTATGATGATCTATATATGGCTTGTTTTTTCTGTTGCAGGTATAGACTCTGTATGGGGCATCATTTCAAAAGGTGGCCTGATTGAAACTTTTCAACAGGCAAATATTGGAATTATTCCGTTTCAGTCAGACGGTTTATTTACTTATTGTATGAATGTAATTATGCTTATGCCATTGGGTTTTTTATTGCCGTATATATGGAGAAATTTTAGAAATCCAATAAAAGTAGCCCTAACAGGATTAGTATTTTCGGTATTTATCGAATTTGCTCAATTACCAACTAATCGTTTGGTAGATATTGATGATTTGCTGATGAATACATTAGGTGCAGTTTTAGGATATGTTGTGTGGAAAATGATTGGAAATCATTTCTTTAACAAAAAAGAAAAACAGCGAACTATTTCATTGGGGAATTCCGAGCCAGTTATCTATTTGGCGTTAGCTTGTGCAAGTAATTTCCTACTATATAACTGGACATGGTTTCTTTAGAGAAAAAGCGGTTACTCCATTGGAGATCAACCGCTTTTTCTGTACTCAAATTTCAGATTGGAGTGATTGATTGAAAGATATTTTTACGGATATACAGGCAAAAGTCGGCTACCCTTATCTCTCTCCGACCGGCCCTATTACAAGCGTGTGGTCTGGTTTGAGATGAAAATGCTGAAAACTGTACCGTTTTCAATCTTGTTACGAACCGTAACAAGGGATGTTCCAGACCGTAGCTTGTGCGCACAAGAGTTTCCTGTTATGATGGATTCATCAAAATACAAAAAGGGGGCATGAAGCATGGAGATTGGAGCGAAAATCAAAAGACTTCGGGAGAGCCGTAGCCTGACCCAGCAGGAGATGGCATTTAAAAGCCGAAAATAGGCCACTGGAGCGTCAGCAGCAGACAGTGACAACATCAGGAAATGCCGCTGTCGGTATCGTGAATGGCAGATTCAACGCACATTCCTACCAAAAAATAAGCGTACCACTATCTCTAATGATACGCTTATCTTCATTTAATTTCTATTCAAGGTCTATCAATGCAGTAATGGTTGTTTCCCTCCATTGATTTTTACGAACATACTGCCCGTTAGCCTTTCGATAGGCTGCCGCCTGCTCAAAAGATAGCGGTAAATCAAAGAAAAGATTAAGCCTCCCTGCTGTTGATAGCTGCCTGTGCTGCTGCCAGTCTTGCAACAGGCACACGGAACGGTGAACAGGATACATAGTCGAGTCCGATGCTGTTGCAGAACTCTACAGAACTCGGATCTCCGCCGTGCTCGCCGCAGATACCAACGTGCAGATCCGGATTGGCGCCTTTGCCCAGTTCGATCGCCATCTCCATCAGCTTGCCTACACCTGTCTGATCCAGTTTTGCGAACGGATCATTCTCAAAGATCTTAGCGTCATAGTATGCGTCAAGGAATTTACCGGCGTCATCACGGGAGAATCCGTATGTCATCTGTGTAAGGTCATTTGTACCGAAGCAGAAGAAGTCAGCATCTTTTGCGATCTCGTCGGCTGTAAGAGCCGCTCTCGGGATCTCGATCATTGTACCGACCTCGTATTTCAGGTCGATGCCTGCCGCCGCGATCTCAGCGTCAGCCGTCTCAACGACAAACTTCTTAACATATTTGAGTTCTTTCACATCTCCAACAAGCGGGATCATGATCTCCGGAATGATATTCCAGTCCGGATGAGCTTTCTTCACATTGATAGCCGCGCGGATAACAGCCTTTGTCTGCATCTTCGCGATCTCCGGATATGTGACTGCCAGACGGCATCCGCGATGTCCCATCATCGGGTTGAACTCGTGAAGTCCGTCAATGATAGCTTTAATCTGATCAACTGTCTTGCCCTGAGCGTCTGCCAGTTTCTTGATATCCTCTTCCTCTGTCGGAACAAACTCGTGAAGCGGCGGATCAAGGAAACGGATTGTAACCGGGTTACCCTCGAGAGCCTCATACAGAGCCTCAAAGTCGCCCTGCTGATACGGAAGGACTTTCTCAAGAGCCGTCTCTCTCTCTTCTTCTGTCTCAGCACAGATCATCTCACGGAATGCATCGATTCTTCCCTCGCCGAAGAACATATGCTCTGTACGGCAGAGTCCGATACCCTCAGCGCCAAGCTCGACAGCTTTCTTAGCGTCATCCGGTGTGTCAGCGTTTGTACGCACCTTCATTGTCCTGTACTTGTCAGCCCAGTCCATGATACGTCCGAACTCACCTGCGATCGTGGCGTCTACTGTCGGGATGATTCCGTCGTAAATATTACCTGTTGTACCATCGATAGAGATTGCATCTCCCTCGTGGAATTCTTTTCCGCCAAGTGTAAATTTCTTGTTAGCCTCGTCCATAACGATGTCGCCGCATCCGGATACGCAGCACTCACCCATACCACGTGCAACAACGGCTGCGTGGGATGTCATACCGCCGCGGACTGTCAGGATACCCTGTGCGGATTTCATACCTGTGATATC
>CAZJRY010000177.1:0-2871 GCA_964548625.1 uncultured Mediterraneibacter sp. | reverse complement strand
GACAGAGCGGACTCAAGCTGGATCTCATAACGGGAGAGATACAGGTCTGTCACGCGGTCAATGTCATTCCTCGGACCGGATATGTTGATGAACTTCATTTTAACGATCATTGGGTTTTACCTCCAACGTATGCCAGCGTCTCGCCGGGAGTCAGGCTGTAACGAACACATTCCATGGCCGTCGTCAGTTTTCTGATCTCTTCTTCTTTTAAGAAAAGATAAGTGTTGATCGCGGCGACCGAGTAAGGATTGCGCCGCCGGTCAATTGTATACAGATGATGCAGGCAGTCCGCATACATCTGCTCTATTGTCAGGTCCCGGCTGAAATTATAATGCCGGGCGTAATAAGTTTTCGCAACGGCGGACTCAAATTCATCCAGCCCCGGTGCCTCCGCCATCTCCTTGACCTGACCGGTGGACAGCTTATAATGGATCGGGATGAGGAGCAGATAGATGTCCGCGGGTTTCATATTATAATATTTCTTTGCCCGGTAGATCCACTGCAGATTCAGCAGATCGATCTTGGAGCCCCTGTCCCTTATGAAAAGCTCAAGATCTGATTTCTTCAGGATTTTTTTCTGTTCTTTCCATATAGATGTAAAGAAATAAAGATCCAGTGTCAGATTGTAATCATATAAAGTGACATTACGGGTATCTTTCAGTTTCTTAAGCGGAGCATAATATTCTGTATCCTTTAAGTTTTCCACAAGTTCATCGGCAGTGCGCGATGTGATCAGCTTTTCTATCGAAATCTGAGAATAGCGGTCAAAGAAAGCCCGTTTGTAGTTCAGGTCAAAAGGCTGCTTGTAATGGTTGATCACGATACGCAGACAGTAGTTGATCAGATCGATCTCATAATTTTTCATGATCAGTTTCATAAAACGGCGCTGTTTTTGTCCGCAGAAACGGTAAATCTTTGTGTAGTCATGGTAAAGTGACTGAGTCAGCACTTTTTCAATGTTGCCCCGATGGATCTGGTCTTCCGTCAGCGTTTCGAGAACATCTGCGTATGCTGTGTTCCTTTTGAGATAATCGGCAATGGCGGGGACACTTCCGAGATTGGCGATCTCGACAAACTGTCCGGGCTTCAGGAGTCTGGCCTCCATCGCACGGATCTTTGCCGCGATCCCGCTGTATTCAAGTAAATTTCCCATAGGCTACACCTCGGTGATCCGTTTCAGTATTTCCCGGGCATATTCCGTATGCTTCTCTTCATATTCTTCCCGGAGCGAACGTATCAGTTCCCTGCAGGAATCACTCTGGCTGTCGAGAACGCGGGAAGTGCTTTCCTCAAGTTCAGAACGGATAGTGTTTAAGCGGGTTTCTGTCTTTGCCTCCAGCGCCTCGTCAAATGCTCTGCGTTTTTCGGCATATTCCTTATCGAGAGCCTCTTTCCGGGTCTCGGCATGCCGGACAATTGCAGACGCCGCCTCCTCGATTTCCGTCAATTTGTTTACAATAGAGTCCATATAAAGCCTCCTGTTTGTGTGAAAACACCAATATACTCTATCATACACCATTTGTAGGAAAATGCAAGTAAAGATCATGTTATAATTTTGACCTGTCCGGTCCGCCGTGGTATTATAATAAAACGCAGACAGAACTACTTCATGTTTTGAAGACATGTCTTAACAGATATAAGGAGAGGAAGCAGGATGAGACTGAGAAACATACCGGGGGCAGAAGACAAGATCCGGGCACACAGCGTTGTGATAAAAAGACCGGAGGAACAGAGAGGCTGCTGGCGTCAGCTATTCGGCAACAAATATCCGGTACATATTGAAATCGGCATGGGAAAAGGGCGGTTTATACTGGATATGGCAAAGGCATATCCTGAGATTGATTTTGTCGGGATCGAGCGTTATTCCAGCGTGCTTCTCCGCGCCGTGGAAAAATTTGATACGGAAGAGTTCAGAGAACTGAAAAACGTAAGATTTATCTGCACGGACGCAAGGAGGATCGAGGAGATATTTGCGAAAGACGAGGCAGACAGGATCTATTTAAACTTTTCTGATCCGTGGCCAAAGGCGAGACACGCGAGAAGACGCCTGACTTCGGCAGAGTTTCTCGAAAGATACCGGAATGTGCTCGCCCCATACGGGACGCTTGAGTTCAAGACAGACAATACAGATCTTTTCGATTTTTCACTGGAGCAGATCAGAGAGGCGGGATGGATCCTGAAAGGATTTACTTTTGACCTTCATCATGACGATGAGATGAATCAGGGAAACATTATGACAGAATATGAGGAAAAATTCTTCATGAGTGGAAAACCGATCAATAAACTGGTCGCCGCGCGGAAATAGCGCGGCAGAAAACAGAGATCTGTCTGATAAGACAGTACGTTTTTGCATATCACACATATAATGATTTATGACCGCCGGGAAAGCAGGTAAAAAATAATGAAGAAGAAATGCTGGAAATCATATGTCAGAGAGATGTTTTACTACAGGCCGGGACTCAACAGAAAACTGCTCTGCGTCCGCAGTTCCATGCTGGAGGTAAGTAAGCTGCTGAATTCGGGATTCTGTCACGGAGGCGGCAGAGATGAACGGAAAGGCAGGCGCCGCTGTTTTATTCATTGACAGGTGCTTAGTGTATCGGGGATGGGGGTCGGTTTTTATGCAGGTGCTCAGATCATCTGACTGTCATTTGCCGGATTCTTATGCAGGCATAAATCCGTCTCCCGACATCAGATGGCTGAGCTGCTGCAAAAAAACAGCAGAAAAATAAAAAAAATGCTTGCATTTTTGCAGACTGCCATTTATAATGTTACTTGCGCCACAAATGAAGGACATAAGATAAGCGCGATTAGCTCAGCTGGCAGAGCACCTGACTCTTAATCAGGGTGTCCAGGGTTCGAACCCCTGAT
>CAZJRY010000176.1:0-3043 GCA_964548625.1 uncultured Mediterraneibacter sp. | reverse complement strand
CTGGGAGAGCTGTTTCCGGCAGAGCAGGAGGCTGAGATTCTGGATCTGTCTGCTTTTGACGTGCCGGCAGGAACTTCTCTTGCCGATGCGCTGGATATGAATGATATCCTTCTCGAGATTGATAATAAGTCAATGACGAACAGACCGGATCTCTGGGGACATTACGGGATCGCGCGAGAGATCGCGGCGCTCTATGACCTGCCTCTCAAAGAGATCGAACCTTTTGAGACAGACGTTCAGTCTGATTTCCGGGTTGAGATCGATGCGCCGGACAGATGTACAAGATACATCGGCGTCGAGATGTCCGGCGTGAGCGTGAAACCTTCACCGTATAAAATGCAGAACCGGATCTGGAAAGCAGGAATGCGGCCGATCAACGCGCTTGTGGATATCACGAACTATGTCATGCTTGCAGTCGGAAATCCGACGCATGCATTTGACGCGGACAACATTACAGACCACATCGTGGTAAGACATGCGTCCGAAGGAGAGAAGCTGATTCTCCTAAACGACAATGAACTCACACTCTGCGATGACGATCTTGTGATCACGGACTCCGAGGGACCGGTTGCCCTTGCAGGAGTCATGGGCGGAGCGAAGGATTCTATTCTTCCCAAGACGGAGAGGGTGATCCTTGAGGTTGCCAACTTCACGGCGGCAGGAATCCGGCGCACGGCGCTGCGCTATGATACACGTACAGAGGCGTCCTCCAGGTATGAGAAAGCCATTGATCCGGAAAGGTGCGATCAGGCTCTTGCCCTTTCCATGCACTATTTCAGGGAACTTTATCCGGAACTGAAGGTGACCGGATTTTGCGATAACTATGTGAAGAAACTGGAGAGAGCGCAGATAGACGTAAGCCTTGCATGGCTTGAGAAGAGACTTGGAAAACATCTGACAGACGATGAAATCAGGGGCAAGCTTGAGAAACTCGGATTCGAGGTTCAGATTGACGGCGACAATATGCACGTGACTGCTCCTACATGGCGTTCCACAGGCGATATTTCCATTAAGGATGACGTGATGGAGGAAGTTGCCAGAATGTACGGGTATGACAACTTCGACGCCACAGCGTTCACGACTTCCTTTACCGGAGCGATCAATCAGAAGGATAAGAGCCTTGTCAGAAATATCAAGGAGTATCTCGCAATCCGCTGCGGCATGCAGGAAGTGTACACTTATCCGTGGATGAACGATGTGTTTGTAAACGCGGTCCTTCAGAATACGGACGGAATACTGCGGCTTTCCACTCCGCCGGCGCCGGATCTGGGATATATCCGTTCTTCCCTGCTTCCGAACCTGTGCGAGGCGGCTGCGAAAAATGAGCGTTATTTCAATGACTTCTCCATTTTTGAGGAGGCTCAGGTATTCTTCGATAAAAATTACACATCTGTATACGATGAGACAGAATCTCTTCCGGAACAGCGCAGACATATCGGGGCGGCTTTCGCGAGCAGCGTGAAAGACATCAACACGCTTTTCAGAGAGGCAAAGGGTGTTCTTGAGCATATGCCGCGCTATACGCATATGGAAGCGTTTGAGTTCAGGAAAGAAGAGAAACCGGTGTGGGCTGACAATGTTGTCTGGCTCAATATCTGTCTTGGAGATGAGAAGATCGGAGACATGGGACTTGTGGCAAAAAAGGTTTCCATGGAGTGCGGCATCAAGAACCTGTCCGTTATGCTGTTCGAACTGGACGCGACGAAGCTGAAGCCGCTGAAATCCAGAACGAATAAATTTACTCATCTGGCAGAGTATCCGGAGACAGACTATGACATCTCCATGCTCTTTGACGCGGATGCGGCATGGCATGATATCTATGACGCGGTAATGGGCAGGAAGAAGGCAAGCGCGCTTCTTAAGGATGCGTCCTTTGTGGATGAATACAGAGGAAAACAGATACCATCCGGAAAGAAATCCGTGACCATCCGGCTGACGATCGGCTCGGATGAGAAGACTCTGACGTCTCAGGAGATTGAAAGCGCTGCAAATCAGGTGATGAAAAAACTTGGCAAAAAGATGAATGCAGAGCTCAGAACACAGTAAAACAGAAAGAATGATCCAGGCGGGCCTTGTGTGGAATGCATGCAGGGCCCGTTTGCCGAAGGGAATATGTTTGCATTATGAAAACAAGTGATTTTTATTATGAACTGCCTCAGGAACTGATCGCTCAGGATCCGCTGGAAGACCGTTCAGCTTCCGGACTTATGGTACTGGACAAGGAGACCGGGGAGATACAGCATCATGTATTCCGTGACATTATCAATTATTTAAATCCGGGAGACTGCCTTGTGATCAATGACACAAAAGTCATTCCGGCAAGGCTGATCGGAGCCAAGGAGGAGACCGGGGCAAAGATCGAAGTCCTGCTCTTAAAGAGGGGAGCGGACGATGTGTGGGAGACTCTTGTAAAACCGGGACGCAAGGCAAAGCCGGGCGCAAGGATCAGCTTCGGTGACGGACTCCTTGTAGGTGAAGTGGTAGATATCGTAGATGAAGGAAACCGTCTGATCCACTTTGAGTATAAAGGAATCTTTGAGGAGATACTGGATCAGCTCGGTCAGATGCCTCTGCCTCCGTATATCACACATCAGCTCAAAGATAAGGACAGATATAACACAGTTTATGCGGAACATTCCGGCTCGGCTGCTGCGCCCACCGCAGGGCTTCACTTTACGCCGGAACTGTTAAAAGAAATCGAAGAAAAAGGCATTGATATCGCGCGTGTCACACTCCATGTCGGTCTGGGTACATTCCGTCCGGTCAAAGTGGATGATGTGGAGAACCACCATATGCATTCCGAGTTTTATATGATAAATGAAGAGGCGGCGGAGAAGATCAACCGCGCCAAAGACGGCGGCGGACGTGTGATCTGCGTCGGTACGACGAGCTGCCGTACCATCGAGTCCGCGGCGGATGAAGACGGTCGTCTGAGAGCCTGCAGCGGCTGGACGGAGATTTTCATCTATCCGGGATACCGCTTTAAGATACTGGACTGCCTGATCACAAACTTCCATCTGCCGGAGTCTACACTGATCATGCT
>CAZJRY010000175.1:0-3079 GCA_964548625.1 uncultured Mediterraneibacter sp. | reverse complement strand
AGCTCATGCCTGTCACATTGTATTGTTCCATATTGATTCCTCCTATTTCATTAATTTCTGAAGGACAAGGACAAGCTCGTCTATCGTCTCTTCCTTCCCTTCTCTGATGTCTTCCGCGACACAGGACCGGATATGCTCCGCCAGCAGTACTTTATTAAAACTGTTGAGCGCCGCGTTGACCGCTGACACCTGAATCAGGATATCCGGACAGTACACATCATTCTCAACCATTTTTTTGATTCCCCTCACCTGTCCCTCAATGCGGCTCAGGCGGTTGAGCATATCTCTTCTTTCTTTTTCGGACCGGTCCTTTGTCCTGTGTTTACATGCCGGACAGGCTTTATTTGTTTCTACCATAATCGGTCATTCTCCTCGTTCATTGCAAACCGTCTTTTATACAATAAACCCCCGGAGGGTATTTTTCTTACAATGAGAGTATATACCCTTTAGGGGTATTATGCAAGCATAAATTTCATTTTTAAATATTTTCTTCCGGCTCTATAAATATGGACAGAGTATGTATTTAGATGCCATCAGTTCCCTGCATGAAAATAAATACGCTTATTGCGAATTTTAACTTTTATGGTAGAATAGAATCGTTGACAACCGATTATTCATTCGCAATCTTATGATCATATTGTTTACAAGGAGGAATTTTTCATGCACTGTTTTAGAAAAGTAACAGAAGATTTGTACTGGGTGGGGGCAAACGACCGGCGCATCGAGCTGTTCGAGAATATCTTCCCGCTCTCTGACGGAGTTTCATACAATTCCTATCTTCTCCTTGATGAGAAGACTGTTCTTTTTGATTCTGCCGATTATGCTGTCGGGCGGCAGTTTCTGGAAAATGTACAGGCGGTCCTGGACGGAAGACCGCTCGACTATCTGGTCGTAAACCATATGGAGCCGGACCACTGCGCTATGATCGACGAGCTGGTTCTTCGTTATCCGGATATGCAGATCATCGGCAATGCAAAAACGTTCCCTATGATCAGCCAGTTCTTCCGTTTCGATCCGGAAGGGAAAAAGGTCATTGTCAAAGAAGGGGATACGTTTTCTACAGGGAAACATACCCTCCACTTTGTAATGGCTCCGATGGTACACTGGCCGGAGGTTATGATGACTTACGACGAGACGGACAAAGTCCTGTTCTGTGCCGATGCTTTCGGGACATTTAAGGCTTTAAACGGCAACATCTTTAATGATGAAGTGGATTTCGACAGAGACTGGCTCGATGAAGCCCGGCGTTACTATACGAACATCGTCGGAAAGTACGGTATGCAGGTACAGAGTGTACTGAAAAAGGCCGCCGCCCTTGATATCCGGATGCTCTGCCCGCTCCACGGACCGGTCTGGAGGACGGATATGGATTACATCATCGGGAAATATGATAAATGGAGCAGATACGAGCCGGAAGAAAAAGGCGTTATGATCGCGTACGCGTCCATGTACGGCAATACAGAAAATATGGCCGATATCCTCGCAACTGTCCTTGCCGAAGAAGGGGTTAAAAATATCTGCATGCACAACATTTCCAAGACTCATGTATCCGAGCTGATCGCGGACAGTTTCAAATACAGCCATATCGTGCTCGCGGCGCCGACATACAACAACGGCATTTATCCGCTGATGGATAATTATCTTGAAGACATGAAAGCTCTCGCCCTCAAAAACCGCACGATAGCCGTTCTCGGGAACGGAAGCTGGGCGCCGCAGAGTACAAAACTGATCAGCACAAAGATCAGCGAGATGAAAGATATGTCGCTGATGGTGACAAATGTCACGATCAAATCTTCTGTAACAGATGCGCAAATGGAAGAATTAAAATCTCTCGGCAGACAAATCGCGGGAGAAGTGCTATAATAACAGGTGTCTGATTTTTGTAAATACAAAGGAGGAGTTCTTATGAAATTAGTAATCACCATGAGCCGCCGTTTCGGAACCGGTGCAAGTATCATCGCAAAAGAACTTTCCGAACAGCTGCATATTCCTGTATATGACAAGGCGTATATCGAGCAGAAGCTCCATGACCATATGTATGAGAGTGAGGCGGAAGCCATCCGCAGACTGGCGGAAAAACCGTGCATTATCCTTGGCCGCTGTGCTTCCGATATTCTGAAAGACAGGATGAATGTCCTGAATATTTACGTGTGCGCGGACAAGGAAGACCGCATCCGCAGGATCATGGACAAGGAAAGCTTAAACTATGACGAGGCAAAGGAAAAAGTGGAAACAACTGATGAAGAAAGAGCCGCCTATTATTATGAACATACGGGCAAGACATGGGGAGATGTAAACGATTATCACATGATCCTTGACACATCCGAACTGGGGGTTGAAAACTGCGCGGATATTCTGATGCATTATTTTGAAAAATGCGAATATATCTGATCATGTACTTGTAAGAGAACATGGGATTGCGGATCCCAATGGGGCTGTCGGGAAATAGATAGTCTAAAACAGGAGTCGATGTGAATCATACGAATCACATCGGCTCCTGAAATTTTCCCCCAAAAAAAGAAATAGATGGCCGCTATCGGTCACCATCTCTCCATTCCATGTTATAATGATGTTTGGGGTCGAAACTATATATTAGTTGCGCCCTGTTTCCTATAGTACCTTGAAAAATTCATATTTTGTAGGATTATGCCGGGATTTCCGGCATATATGTCGGATATTCCCCTCCTTGTTTTATGCAAGTACCGGATTTTGGGCATAATTTCCCAGACCCCTCACACAATTGAAGAGCTTTCGGAAATTTAATGCTGCTATCTTGGAACCGAAAAAGAACTTGCCACGCTGTTTTCCACGAGGCATCTTGTCCAGATGGTAATTCCTGCGGATATTTGACGGGACAGTCTCTATTCCATTACGAAGTCTTGCATCGTTTTTAAATTCTTCACTGCTCATGTTCCGCTGGATTTTCGCGCATTCATGTGCCGCCTTGGATGTTACTATTTTTGCAACCCGCTTAAAAATCTTCGGTTTGCACTGATCCTGGTACGGGCAGCCAGCACACTGTTCACGCAGAAAAGAAACGGCACACTGATTGCTCTGTTTCTTATAGGAGCAGCTTTTC
>CAZJRY010000174.1:0-3106 GCA_964548625.1 uncultured Mediterraneibacter sp. | reverse complement strand
TTTTTTGCTTTTTCGTCAAATGAGATACTTTGTCACGGTAGCAGACTGCAATAGTTTTACAGAAGCCGCAGAGCAGTGCTATATTTCCCAGTCTGCGATCTCCCAGCAGATCCGGGCGTTGGAAAAGGAACTGGGAGTGGAACTGATCCACCGGGAGAACCGGAAGTTCACCCTGACTCCCGCGGGAGAGTATTTTTATAAGCAGAGTAAGGAAATCCTGGAAGAAGTAGAGGATATCCGCCGGGAGACGGTCCGGATCGGGCAGGATAAGGAACTGCAGCTTCGGATCGGGTATCTCAGATGTTACAGCGGACAGGAACTCTATCAGGCTGTGGCAGAATTCTCCCGGGTATATCCGGAAGTGGACATCAGTATTGTCACAGGAACCCATGAGGAGCTGTATGACCTGCTTCGGTTCGGCGGAGTCGATATTATACTGAGTGATCAGAGAAGGGCTTTTTCCGGCCGGTATGAGAATTACCAGCTTCTGCAATGCGGCTGCTATGCGGAGCTTTCTGTAAGAAATCACCTCAGCAGCCAGGACGCGATAGAGCTTGACAGTCTGAAGCGGACTTCCTGTATCCTTATCTCTTCCAGGGAACAGCAGAATACAGAACAGGAGTATTTTCAGAATACCCTTGGGTTTGGCGGAAAATTTCTGTTTGCGGAGAATCTGGAAGAAGGACGGCTGATGGTAGCCGGAAACAGAGGGTTCCTTCCCATTGAAAGTGTCGGCACCCTTCCCCCGACTCTGGCGTCCATCAGGCGGCTGCCTGTCCTGCAGAATGGACGGCAGCTTCAGCGGAATTACTGTGTATTCTGGCTGAAAGAACATACGAATTATTATATAGAGGAGTTTGCCGCAACTTTGAAGAAGCTTCTCCATAGCAGTTAAGTACAGATCATATGATATTAAAATATTCTGATCGAAAACAGGAGGCAGGTATATGAAACATAGAATTTTAGGCGGCGCCGGGCCGGAAGTATTTCCCGTAGGGCTGGGTTGTATGGGGCTGAGCCAGAGTTATCCGCCTTTTCCGGATAAAAAGGAAGCAGTCTCTTTCCTGAGAAGAGCTGTGGAGATGGGTGAGAATTTCTTCGACACCTCAGAACTTTACGGAATTTACGCCAACGAAGAACTTGTAGGAGAGGCTCTGGAACCTGTCCGTGAAAAGGTGGTCCTTGCGACCAAATTCGGGTGGGATATCAGAGACGGAAAGTGCATGGGGATGGACAGCCGTCCACAGACAATACGAAAAGCGGTGGAAGGTTCACTGAAGCGGCTCCGCACAGATCACATTGACCTCTGCTATCAGCACCGGGCAGACCCGGATGTCCCCATTGAAGAAGTGGCGGGCACCATGAGAGAACTTGTTTCCGAGGGAAAGATCCTTTACTGGGGGCTGTCTGAACCCGGGATAGAAACGATCCGAAAGGCTCATGCAGAATTCCCGGTTACTGCAGTGCAGAGCGAGTATTCCATGTGGTACCGGGAGCCGGAAAAAGAACTGATCCCTGCGCTTGAAGAACTGGGGATCGGGCTTGTGCCCTTCAGCCCGTTGGGGAAAGGCTTTCTGACCGGCACGGTAAAGAAAGATCAGGAATTTGCGGACAATGATATCCGTCATACGATTCCCCGGTTCAATGATCCCGGAAATCTGCGGAAAAATCAGGCGCTGGCTGAAGCAGTGGGAAAATTCGCAAAGGAACATGAACTGTCGCCTGCCCAGGTCGCTCTTGCATGGCTTCTCCGTCAGAAACCCTGGATCGTGCCGATCCCGGGGACAAAGACTGAGGACCGGCTTCAGGAAAACATGAGCGCGGCATATGTAAAATTAAATGATGAGGACTGGAAGAAACTGGATGATATCCTTGATCGGACAGAAGTCTACGGAGCGTTGGAACCGGAAGAATAGATATCTGCCGGACAGTCTTGCTGAGAACAGAATATTTTCAATAGCGGGCAGGGGCATACCCTGCCTTTTTATATAGACTGAACTTCATTAACACAGAGGTATCACAGAGTAATTAACAAATAGATTTGTTCGTACTTTACCTTTGACTTTTGAAGAATTATAATAGAACTGCAAATCAGACAGATATGTATGACTTCCGACTTTTTTGAGATTGTGGATGGATACTGAAAGAAGGGGTTTTAATGAATCCGGCTGGTTTTATTGTCAATGACAAATGTATCGGATGTGGAAAATGCATCAAAGTATGCCCCGGCGGTGTGCTTTACATGGGAAAAGATAGAAAACCGCATATACAGGAATTTGAAGAGTTCGGCTGGAACGGATGCTGGCGATGCGAGCACTGTCTTGCCGTCTGTCCGGAAGGCGCGGTCAGCGTTCTGCACCATCGGCCGGAAGAAAGCCTTTCCATACCGGCTCCGGAGCAGGCGTCGAAGATTATGGATTCAATCGTAGCCGGCCGGCGTTCCTGCCGGCGATATCAGAACCGTAATGTCCCCGGCGAAATGATACAGGATATGATATCAAAGCTTGGCAATGCGCCAAACGGAGGGAACAAACAACTGGTTGAATATACGCTGATCGATGATGCAGATCAGATGGCACGTTTTCGGGATCTCGCCTATAATGAGATGGAACGGCTGGCACGGCAGGGGATCTATCCTGAAGGATTTGGAAAAGAGGGATATGATGACATGAAACGGTGGGAGAAAACGGTCAGACCGGATATGCTTTTCTGTGGCGCGCCGCATATATTGATCCCTCATGCGCAACCTGGACGCGGTGAGCCGGTTCGGGACGTTATCATTGCAGGAACTTATTTTGAACTTTTATGTTCCTCAAGAGGACTTGGAACTGTGATGATGACTTTTCCCATCAGTGTGCTGAAGTTAATGCCGGAGATCCGGGCAATGCTGAAGATCCCCGAAAACCATTATGTGGGGATGATCATTGGCTTTGGATATCCCCAGATCCTATATGTAAGGGGAACACAGAGAAGTACAGAACGTGAGAGAGTTCACAGGCTTACCTTTGAGTAAGAAAAAGCAGACGGATCTTTTGGATAATCATAAGATGGAATGTAAAAGGAAAGGAGAAACAGCGAAGCTGAAAAGATATGGACTGGAATGAAC
>CAZJRY010000173.1:0-3126 GCA_964548625.1 uncultured Mediterraneibacter sp. | reverse complement strand
TCAAACAGGTGGCTCAGGACCGGCTTGTGGTCATGGTCACACACAATCCGGAACTCGCCCACGAGTACGCGACCCGGATCGTAAATCTCAGAGACGGCAAGATACGCTCGGACAGCGATCCATATCTTGTGAATGAAGATGAACTTATCGAGCCGGAGCACAAAAACATGGGAAAATCATCCATGTCATTCCTCACAGCGCTGTCACTGAGCTTTAACAATCTGAAGACAAAGAAAGCGAGGACGCTCCTTACGGCTTTTGCCGGTTCCATCGGGATCATCGGCATCGCGCTGATCCTGTCGCTGTCTGCGGGAGTGAACGATTATATCGAACAGATAGAGGAAGAGACTCTCTCCGAGTATCCGCTTGAGATCCAGAGTACGGGATTTGATTTTTCATCTGTTTTGGATACGGGCGGAAGTTTCGGAACCGGAGAAGAAGACGGAGATATCCATGTTGTCGAGACGGTGACGGACCTGTTTTCCACAATGGACTCCAATGATCTTGAGGCATTGAAGGCATATCTTGACAGTGGCGAAAGCGGGATCGAGGAATATACAAACGCTATCGAATATTCCTATGATGTAGAGCCTCAGATTTATAAGGAATATGAGGATGAAATCAGACAGGTCAATCCCGACAGTTCTTTCAGTTCGCTCGGGATCAGTTCCTCGTCAGGCTCCGGTATCATGTCCTCTGTAATGAGTACAAACGTATTCTATGAGATGCCTGAAAATGAGCAGATCTATGAGGATCAGTATGATGTGAAAGCGGGGCGCTGGCCCGAGAGCTATAATGAATGTGTACTTGTACTGACATCCGAAGGGGGCATGAGCGATTTTCTCCTCTACACGCTGGGACTGCGGGATCCGCTGGAACTGGACGAGATGGTGGAACAGTTTATCAGCGGGGATGATATCAGTGTCCCGGACGATATGGGGACATATGACTATGAGGACATAATCGGCATTACGTTCAAGCTGGTAAACAGTGCGGACTATTATGAGTATGACAGCCAGTACGGAGTATGGACGGACAAGAGCGGCGATGAAGATTACCTGCGCGATCTTGTGGAAAACGGCGAGGATATCACCATCGTCGGTATCGTGCAGCCGTCGGAAGACGCCAGCGCGGCCTCGCTGAGCGCGGGAATCAACTATCCGTCTTCTCTGACAGAACATATCGTCGAATATGCGGCGGATACGGAAATCGTAAAGCAGCAGATGGAGGAACCTTCCGTTAATGTATTTACGGGTGAAGCATTCGGAGAAGAAAGCTCTGATGATTTTGACATGGAATCCCTTGTCACAGTCGATGAGGAGAAGCTTCAGGAGGCGTTCGGCTTTGATGAGGATGTGTTCTCTGATCTGGGAGATTCTTTTGATCTCTCCGACGTGTTCGGCAGCGCGGGCGATTCCGTGGATCTGTCCGGAATGATCGATCTGTCCGGGATCAGCATCGACCTGCCTGATATGGAACAGGCGGATCTGGGCGATATGATGGAGAATCTTGACATTTCCATGACTTCAGAGGATTTCTCGCAGCTCACGGCAAGCCTTATGGCGGGATATGAAGAATATGCGGAGGATCATCCGGAGGCTGACTATTCCGGTCTGGAGGAAAGCTTTCGGGAATATCTGAAGACGGACGCCGCTCAGGCTGTTATAAAAGCAGAGATCATACAGATCATTGAGGCGGACGGGGGAGTCAGTGTGACCTCCGTTCAGATCAGCACGCTGCTCTCGGAACTGAAATCCGGATTCATAAGCTATATCGGCGGTGTTTCGGCGCCGGAGGAAGGATGGACGGCCGAAGCTCTCTATGATGAACTTGAAGCATATCTGAAGACGGACGCCGCTCTGGAAACGATCAACACGTGGATGGACGATATATTTACGGATGTTCTTCGGAATATTACGATAAGCGACTCTCAGATCACAGAACTCGCGGCCGGTCTGGCAGCGGGCTACCAGCTGTATGCCGAGGAAGGAGGAGGACCGGATCTCACGCAGATAGGGCAGAGCTTTTCGGAATATCTGGAGACGGACGCCGCCCGAGAGATCATATCAGAAGGGATCGCGTCCGCGGTGGATATGGACGCAGTGGAATCCCAGCTTACTTCCTCAGTAGAAAGTTATGTAAAGAGTGTTATGTCTTCATATGGAAACGCGGTCAGTGAAGCCTTGGAAAGTCAGATATCATCTGCCATGAGTCAGATGATGAGCCTGATCGCCTCAGGCATGAGCAGTGCTGTGAGCCGGGCGATGACGGAGGTCGGCACAAGCCTTGAAGACGCCCTGAGCATCGACGCGGACGCGTTTGCGGAAGCTTTCGAGATGAATATGACAGGGGAAGAACTTGCCGAACTTCTGATGTCCATGAGTTCGGGCGAGAGCGCAACTTATGAGAGTAATCTGAGCTCTCTGGGATATGTGGACTTTGACGTGCCGAGCGAGATCGATATCTACCCGAAAGATTTTGAGAGCAAGGAAGCGGTTGTAAGTATTCTGGACGAATATAACAGCCGCATGGAGGAGGAAGGAAATGAGGATCAGGTGATCACATACACAGACATTGTGGGGACGCTGATGTCGTCTGTGACAGAGATCATTGATATCATCAGCTACGTGCTGATCGCGTTTGTGGCGATTTCCCTGATCGTATCCTCCATTATGATCGGAGTGATCACATATATCAGTGTACTGGAGCGAAAGAAAGAGATCGGTATCCTGCGTGCCATCGGCGCGTCGAAGGGAAATATCTCACAGGTATTCAACGCGGAGACGTTTATCATCGGATTCTGCGCGGGGGCGCTGGGAATTATCATATCCCTGATTCTTCTCATACCCGGCAATGCGCTGATCCATTATCTTGCGGGAACAAATTCCGTCAACGCAGTGCTTCCGGCAGTGCCTGCCGTGATCCTGATCCTGTTAAGCATTGTGCTTACATTGATCGGCGGACTGATCCCGTCGAAGAAAGCGGCCAAGAGCGATCCGGTGACATCTCTGCGCACAGAGTGATCCGCAGACCGGAGCCCGCTTTCGGCGCTGCCGGCATTCTGATGAAAAAAATATGTTAAGGAGGGGGCACATGAACCAGAACATAATCGAATTAAAAAATGTT
>CAZJRY010000172.1:0-3148 GCA_964548625.1 uncultured Mediterraneibacter sp. | reverse complement strand
AGCGCTGGGAGCGGCAATCCTTGCAGAAGAAAAATCAGAAAAGGAGACAAAGAAAAAATGGAATTAGTAAAAGATTTACCGGAAGTGTTTGAGGAATTCGCGGAGCAGAGAAAGAATTCGTTCCTGGGAGTGAAGAAATTAAAAGAGCAGGGCATTCCGGTGGTTGGCGCCTACTGCACCTATTTCCCTCAGGAGATCGCGATGGCAATGGGCGCGGCCACAGTCGGCTTATGTTCTACTTCGGACGAAACGATCTCCGATGCGGAGAAAGACCTGCCGAAGAACTTATGCCCGCTGATCAAGTCCAGTTACGGATTCGCCAAGACCGACAAATGTCCGTTCTTCTATTTTTCTGATGTGGTAGTCGGAGAAACAACGTGTGACGGGAAGAAAAAGATGTATGAGTATATGTCCGGGTTTAAGGATGTCTTTATCATGGAACTTCCGAACACACAGGGAGAAGAGGCACTGAAGCTCTGGAAAAGCGAGATCATAAGGTTTAAGGAATATCTGGAGAAGAAGTTTGAGGTGGAGATCACCGAAGAGGCTGTCCGTGAGGCGATCAGAGTGAACAATGCGGGACGCCGGTCACTGAAGAGGCTGTATGAGGTTATGAAGAATGATCCGGTGCCGATCAGCGGACATGACCTGTTCAAAGTTCTGTACGGGAGTACGTTCAAATTTGACCGCAGGCAGATCCCGGGAGAAGTAGACGCGCTGGTTGAAAAGATCCGGAAAGAATATAAAGAGGGCGGGATGCTCAAGAAAATGCCCCGCATCCTGATCACCGGATGTCCGGTAGGAGGCGCTACGGAGAAGATCATCCAGGCAGTGGAGAACAACGGCGCCGTAGTCGTGACATATGAAAACTGCAGCGGTGCAAAATCCATAGACAGGCTGGTAGATGAGGATGATCCGGATGTATATGACGCATTGGCAAGAAGATATCTGAACATCGGATGTTCCGTAATGACGCCGAATCCCAACCGTCTGGAACTTCTCGGAAGACTGATCGACGAATATCAGGTGGACGGAGTCGTGGAAATGACACTTCAGGCATGCCATACATATAATGTAGAGTCATTTGGAATCAGAAAATTCGTAAACGAAGAGAAAGGAATCCCGTATATCAGTGTGGAGACGGATTATTCTCAGGCGGATATCGGACAGCTCAATACAAGGATCGCGGCATTTATCGAAATGCTCTAAAGAAAATGCATCTGCGCGGTGAAGCGGAAACGCGCGGAGGAAATAAAACATACGGGAAACAGCCTCAGCCGGCCGTTTCCCGTATGTTGCTGATGTCGCTGTCGATCACCAGTGAGTAGTTTGTGTAATATACGACAAATCCCGGTTTTGCTCCCTTCGGTTTCCTGACGTGTTTCTTCTCCACATAGTCGATCTCGACTTTATCGCTGCCCCGCATGCCGGAGTAGTATGCGGCAAGCCGTCCTGCCTCCTCAAAGGTCCTGTCCGGCAGCTCATCCCCGTTTGTCTTGACGATCACATGGGAACCGGGCGCCTGTTTGGCGTGGAACCACCAGTCATTCCCGGAGGCAAAGTTAAAGGTGAGCTCGTCGTTCTGAAGATTGTTTTTCCCCACATATATATGATAGCCGTCGCTTGAGATATAGTGGAGAGGCGTGTTTTTGATCTTTGCTTTTTTCTTTGTAAATCTGCGCCTGATATATCCTGTACTGACAAGTTCCTCCCGTATCCCGGCAAGGTCGTCTTCGGTGAGGGCAATATCCAGAGCCGTCTGTATGGATTCCAGATAGGTGATGTCGTCTTTTGTCTCCCGGCTCAGCCCGGAGAGCGCTTCATAAGTCCGTTTCTGTTTATTGTATTTCGCAAAATACCGCTGTGCGTTTTCCTGCGGCGTTTTCGTCGGGTCAAGCGGGATGGAGATCATCTCATTCGTATAGTAGTTCAGCGCCTCCAGCTTTTTCGCCCCCTCTTCTACATTATATCCGTAGGTGTTGATCAGCTCGCCGTATACTTTATATTTCTCCCGGTTTTCCGTATCTTTTAACTGCCGGATCTGGAGGTCGTATTTCTTCCGGTTCCTGTCAAGGGCAGTCTGGACAATATGACGCAGATCCGCGGATTTCTGCCGGATGCGCGTAAGCCGGCTGCGGGTGGAATAGTACGTGCGCAGGACTTCGGACATGGAAGAATACTCTTTGCATTCGTACTGCGCAAAGTGGGTAAGAGGCAGCGCGGAAAATTCTTTGGGCTCCCTGCCGTCGTAGTAAATGGCGGGTGAGAACCGTCCTTCTTTTACAGCAGAAAGATAGATCGCAAACTGTGTGTACAGGTGAAGCAGGATGTCATCCGAATACTCCTTTGCGGGAATGGATGAATCCAGACCCGCGAGACAGCAGATCTCCTCCGCCGTGACCGGGCTGATTCCGGTAAAGCTGGTGTAGACCGCCTTAGAGACAGGTACGGGTTTTGCTTTCAGCAGATCTTTGAAAGTCTCCGCGTCTGCGGTGAGGGGATCAGTCTTGTGCATAGTATCCGGGATGAAATATTCCCGGCCGGGCAGGACTTCCCGCACAGAACTCATCTGCGCGGAAACGTGCTTGATACTGTCGATGATCTTTCCGTCCTGTGTGCAGAAGATGATATTGCTGTGCTTCCCCATGACCTCTACGATCAGTTCTTTCCGGCAGAGATCGCCCATCTCATCTAAATGCTCGATCGTAAAACGGATGATGCGTTCAAGTTTCGGCTGCCGGATATCCACGATCCGTCCGCCTCCGATATGTTTTCTCAAGAGCATACAGAAATTCGGCGCGGTCATAGGGGCAGATTTGTTTCTATCCGTAAGATAAATAAGCGGAAGAGCCGCATCCGCGCTGATGAGCAGCCGCTTCTGCCCGTCCTGTGTCCTGACCGTGAACAGCAGTTCATCGGCCTCCGGCTGTACGATCTTCGTGATCCGTCCGTTTAACAGTTCCTTTCTGAATTCGTGGACAAGGTCTGCCACGACGATTCCGTCAAAAGCCATGATTCCTAAGATTCCTTTCGGTTTAGAATTCTCTGCCGGAATTTGTTCAGTCGGCATTAAGAGAAAGTATATCATAATTCCGGCAAACGAGAAAGTCTTTGAGCGAAATTGACTTTATTTATTCAGGGGTTCCGT
>CAZJRY010000171.1:0-3208 GCA_964548625.1 uncultured Mediterraneibacter sp. | reverse complement strand
GAATAAAATGCAGTATTATCTAATATGGAAGAATTTTATAGCTTTACAGAGATTTTCTATGACTGGGGCGGTGGTGGTGTATCAGATCAAACATAGATTTGATAGGCAATGTTAGTTTTACGCCTCGGTAACTTATCTGTTCTATTATTTAAATCTGTCCGGGATTTACTTTATAATATTTCTTAAAACTTCGATAAAAGCTGCTGTTAGAGGAATACCCGACATATTTATATACATCGCCGAGAGGGCACCCTTCCCTGATCAGTTCGGCTGCTTTTTCCATACGCAGCTTCAGCACAAGCTCCGTAAAAGTCTCACCTGTGTATTTCAGGATGATCCTGGAAATTTGTTTCTCGCTGTAATTAAATTTTTGGGAGAGGATGGAGAGAGAAACTGTAGAAAAGTTGTTCTGTATGTAGGAAAAGATCAAGCCAAAATCCTTTTTCCAGTGAAAGTTTTTCCTTTTGGGAAGTAGGACATGGTTTTCGTGCTCTCTCAGCAATGTAAGCAGAAAATGACTAACCAGAAGATTCATCATCTGTTTCTGATAGGGCTTTTCATCCTGATATTCATTGTATAGTTCTGTCAGCAATTCGGCAATTTTGGGATCATTGTCCGTCTCAAAGCAAAGATAACCCGGACCCTCTTTATTGTTCAGGGCCATGGAAAAGAAACTGGACATAATGTTATTCTTTGGAAAATGTTTCCAGAATACATCGTCGAAGGTTGAAGAACGGATAACATAGGAGAGCAGGACGTCATTGTCCGCGTAGCATGGCGCGGCGTGTTCTGTGCCGGGAGCAACGATCAGCAGAGTTCCGTCCTGAAGGACTATCTTCTCGTTTGAAAAGCAGATTGGACAGGATCCGGAAAATGCGTAATACATTTCAAAATATTCCGAAGTATGCCAATGAGCAGGCATATAGCGTATCATGCGGTCAATAGATACATCCTGTCCGATGTTTACATGCCGTGATTCCTTTTGAAAAGAAAGACCTTTAGCCCAATCAGAAAAAGCAGAAGAATTTTGCCTTTCCAGCAATTCGGCGGTGAGAAGGTTGGGCTCAAGAGCAGTAGTGAAACTACGGATATTTTCAAGGGAATAACGTCCTTTGAACATCATCCCATATTTTTTCATCAGCATTTGAATATAATCAGATAATTCTTCTGGAGAGAGGTTCCTTGTCTCTATCTCCGGAATCTCATAAAGATGCTTTTTCAATTGATCTTCCAATTCTGTCATGGGGAGCGATTTCAATTCCTGTAATTCCATATCTTCACCAAAATGTCCTTAAATGTAAATAATATGTCCTGAATTATAAATAAAACAATGGATTTTATCAAGTATAATATGTCTAAAATACAAATAAAAATATAGATGGAGGACAGTCTATGAGAAAATTCGGATGGGCATATCTTGGCTGCGGAAGTATTGCAAATACGACTGCAAAAGAACTGGTAAAAACAGATGATAATCAGATCGTGGCAGTATGGAACAGAACCAGATCCAAGGCGGAGAAGTTCTCGAAAAAGTATGGCGGAAGCGTATATGACACAGCGGAAGAAGCCATAAATGCTCCGGGCGTAGAGGGTGTTTATATTGCTTTAAATGGGGATCTGCATGCAGAATACACAAAACTCTGCATTAAAAACAAAAAGCCGGTTTTGTGTGAAAAGCCTTTTACGGTAAATGCGGATGAGACAAAGAAGATCTTCGACTATGCTTCAAAAGAAGGAGTTTATGTATCGGAAGCAATGTGGACATGGCATAATAAAATTGCGTTTCAGGTAAAAAAATGGGTGCGTTCCGGCGTGATTGGTGAAATTAAATCGGTAGATTGCGCATACACATTTCCGATGCTGAAATTTTCCAGAAATCCCAGACTTACCACCCCGTCTATGCTCGGCGGGGCATTATTGGATATTGGGATTTATGCGGTCAGATACTGCTATGAGCTTTTCGGAATGCCGGAGAAGATTTTATGCAAAGGAGATATGCATGCGGTAGATTACGGTGAAAAGATCCTGCTCAAATATCCTGGGTTTACAGCGAAAATGAATATTTCCATGACAGAAAAAGTCGGTGAATTTTTTACGATCAGGGGAACAAAGGGAATGATCCGTGTGCCAATGTTCCACATGGCAAGAAAAGCGATCCTTCAGACGGATCATAAACAGGTCGTAAAGGACAGGTCGCTGCTGTATGGCTCCCAGTTTTCGAATGTTGCCGGAGAAATCCGGAAAGGCAGGACTTCCGGAGAAAAGATTACCGCAGAGAGTACCGTCGAAGTGATGCGGATTCTGGATGAATGCCGCAGACAGATGGCACTTGTATATCCTGTGGAACGAACTGCAGAGGACGGTAAGGCCGGAAGACTGAACACAAAGATCAAGACAATAAGTCATCTTGGCTTTAACTGTAAAAACCTGCAGAAGATGATGGATTTTTACTGTAATATCTTAGGTGCAAAAGAAAAGTTTTATCTGACATATGGAGACATCGCGGAGGGCAAAGCGAAAGAAGCGAGAGAGGCCGGGACGCCGGAGCCGGGATATGTAAAATCGCTTCGCAGGTTCAATGACAGGAAATGGTCCGTTTATCTGGAATGGGCAGATAATTCTTTTATCGAGCTTTTTGACCAGATGGGTGCTTTTCGCAGGCGTATTCCAAAAGGATGCGATTTAAACTATACACATTTTTCACTGGAGGTAGAAAATATCAGAGATTTTCGACAGGCTGTGATCGACCGTGGCGGCGCCGGGTATCTGGATACCGGGATTGTTACAGGGATGGAATATACTCTGCAAATGTGGATGCACGATCCGGAAGGGAACAAATTCGAGGTCATGGAGTATACGCCGGAGTCTTATCAGATCGTGGGACGCCATGGCAGACAGGATTGTCCACAAGTGTCCTTGTAAGAGCTCTTACAGCCATCGGATCCAGGATAACTATAGCACTTTTTAATACAAGCGGCGGAAGCAGATTCTCCGTGTATATCATGAGTGTGGTATGTCCGGCGTGGAAACAGCAGCGAATAAGTAAAACTAATTATTTCCATCTGAAATCAAAATTGATAACTTTTAAAATAGATTTAAAATAGATAACAGAAAAAAGAGGAGGCATTAAAGATGAGTGATACATTAATCGTATATTATTCCCGCAAAGGCGAGAATTACTGGAACGGAAGCATTCGGAACCTTACGA
>CAZJRY010000170.1:0-3234 GCA_964548625.1 uncultured Mediterraneibacter sp. | reverse complement strand
GTTTTTCATAAAACTTCCACGATACAAGAGTGTTTGTAAAAAGCCGTACACACTCTGCTCCATCATCTTTTGCACGATTCAAAAACTGCGTGACCAATGCGGTTCCCAAACCTTTTCTGTAATTCCTTCTGGACGAAAGGGCAACGAGTTCCAGATCGCATTTTCCAAAGGTTTCCTTGTCCCTTTCCTTTGCCTGACGGACAAAAGCATCAAACTGTTTCCGGAACGGTTCTGACATTTTATATCTTTTCAGATAGAACTTGACGAACATTTTACACCAACGGCCATAGTGCCTTTTTGTCTCATACTGAGCTGCCAGAGCCTTGCTGAAATGTTTATCATATTTTCCACAGATAAATCCTACGACCTGATGATCCTCCGTTTCCGCAACATAGGTGAAATTGCATTTTTCAATCAGGATCTGTGCGTAATCACGCAGAAGTATTTTATCGTTCTGATCCGCGGAGCATGAAAAGAATCCTTCGTAAAAGCAATCCCCACAGGCCGCAGCATCTTCTTCCTTATATGGACGGACAGTAAACATGGCTCATCCTCCTGTTGATCAACCGGTATTTCCGTGCTGTGATCGGGCCGGTGCTCTGAACTGAAAAATGCTGCCGCATCCATATACCCGATATACGGCAGCATCACTGTTTTTCCAAAAAACTATCTCTTTATATAAATGCCCCGAATCCGGGATAAACCGCGCTTTCTCCCAGTTCTTCCTCGATCCGCAGAAGCCGGTTATACTTCGCCACGCGCTCGCTGCGGCTCGGCGCTCCGGTCTTGATCTGGCAGGTGTTGAGCGCCACTGCAAGATCTGCGATAGTCGTGTCTTCCGTCTCACCCGAACGGTGGGAGGAAATTGCGGTATATCCCGCCTTGTGCGCCATCTTGATCGCCTCAAGCGTCTCGGATACAGAACCGATCTGGTTTAATTTGATCAGGATGGAATTGCCGCATCCCATATCAATCCCCTTTTTCAGTCTCTCAGTATTTGTCACAAACAGGTCGTCTCCTACAAGCTGCACCTTTCCGCCGAGCTCTTTCGTAAGGATCTGCCAGCCTTCCCAGTCCTCCTCGTCGAGACCGTCCTCAATGGAGTAGATCGGATACTTCTCTACAAGGGATTTCCAGTGTTCTACAAGCTCTGCCGATGTAAATTTCTTTCCGCACTTCGGGAGTACATACTCACCTTTCCGGCTGCCTTTCCATTCACTGGACGCGGCGTCCATAGCAAGCACAAAATCTTTCCCCGGCTCATAGCCCGCCTGCCGGACTGACTCAAGAATATACTCGATCGCTTCCTCATCGCTCGCAAGATCCGGAGCGAAGCCCCCTTCATCCCCCACAGACGTAGCCAGACCCTGTGATTTCAAAAGGGACTGCAGCGCATGGAATACTTCCGTACACCATCTTAACCCATCCGCAAAACTTGCCGCGCCCGCCGGCATGATCATAAATTCCTGAACATCCACTGTGTTCGCCGCGTGAGCCCCTCCGTTTAGGATATTCATCATAGGCACCGGAAGCCGGTTGGCATTTATGCCTCCCAGAAAACGGTACAGCGGAATGTCAAGAGATACCGCCGCCGCCCTTGCGCATGCGATCGATACGGCGAGGATCGCGTTGGCTCCCAGATTTGACTTGTCCCTTGTGCCGTCCGCTTTGATCATCGCTTTATCTGCTGCGTAGATGTCGCTTGCGTCCATGCCTTTCAATGTATCGTTGATCACTGTATTGATATTTTTAACAGCCCTTGAAACACCTTTTCCTCCGAATCTGTTCTCGTCTCCGTCTCTTAACTCAAGCGCTTCGAACTCCCCTGTGGAAGCTCCGCTGGGAGCTGCGCCTCTTGCCGCAGTTCCGTCCGCCAGATGCACCTCCGCTTCAACTGTCGGGTTTCCTCTCGAATCGATGATCTCCCGTCCGATCACTTTTTCGATTTCCAAATAATCCATACCTCTTCGTCCTTTCCCGCGGAAACGCCCTCTGCCCCGTTTCAGGCGTTAAGGGACAAAGGAGTTTCCATGATTTATTCACATATAGTTAGATATATCTAACTATATGTATATTAACAGAAAAAGAAGTCCGGGGCAAGAGTTTTATTGAAATTGATTATCATTTAATCTCCGTTCAACGATAGTTACCACGACTATTATTTTCAATATCGGGGATAATATACTGAAAATAATATTTTTTTCACCAACGACCATCCTCTATCTTCCACTCATCTCTCCATCGGATTATCGGCTTTTCTCCCTCCCACTCAATAGGCAGCCATACATATGTAGACCTGCACGTCTTTTCTGTATGTTTCAATAGTCTGCCTGGCAGCGGTTCTGCCTTTTTGGGGGAATAATCCGGCTTGTAATCTTTGAAATGTTTCTCCATGCCCTTGATCACCTGAGCGGACATCTTCATAGCCATCTTCCCCGGCATCCACCGGTCCGCGCAGGCGATGTACTGGTCTTTTCCCGGTATTTTAATGACAGATGTGATCTGAGAACTGAAAGAGGTATTTGTCTCGTCCCCGATATGGGGATTGCCAAGCTCTGTATACTCTCCATGGTAATCGTCAAATACGCATACCTGACTTTTGTTCGGATAGTACCCGCTGGTTCCCGATGTAAACAAATACTTTCTCCCGTTCCTTTCAAAATATGCGGGCGCCTCACGGGTGTAAGGCGGCAGAAGGCCTTTATAATGCTCAGAATATTCTCCCGATACTTCCGTATAATCATCGCCGAGCGTTGCAGTCACAAGTTCAAAATGCGGACGTTCAAAGAAAATATATGCTTTATTTGTCTCCTCGTCTACATGGAGCGCAAAATCCCCTGTATCCATATCGAGAGGTTTATATATCTTATGCACAAATTCATAGGGACCGAGGAAATCATCTGCCTGCATGACAGTCATGAACTGGCTCACCTCTCCGGCCATGATCTTCAGCCATGCCACATATTTCTTCGTCTTCTCACAATAAATGATATGTGGACGGTCCATGCAGTAAGTCGGATGCAGCGGAGAAGTCAGATCGTCCGGCCGGGGCGGGATGATCAGTCCTTTATCATCCCAGTTATACAGATCTTTTGAAGTATAGCAGCGTACGCCCCAGTGCCACACTTTGTTGAATATGCCGCCTTTTGTCTTTTCCTTATTCTCGCCGTACCAGTAGTACAGCCCGTCTTTTTCATTGTGGAATACCGAGAAGCCGTGTGCCTGTATCGGCTT
>CAZJRY010000169.1:0-3280 GCA_964548625.1 uncultured Mediterraneibacter sp. | reverse complement strand
TCACCCTGACAGATTTCTTCCGGAACAACGGTCATGGATTTATGAATGCCGATGCGGCTCTGGCAAATGGTGTGGACGCGATGCTTTCCACTTATGCAGGCGGGCCGAACATGGTGCAGGATCCGGAGGCGGCATCTTCAGTAAAATACATGAGACAGGCATGTAAGAACGTGATGTACACGGTCGTCAACAGCTGGGTATATGAAGAGGATGGCGTAGATACCGGAATGCCTGCATGGGAGAAGGCAGTGATCGGCACGGATGTGGCAGTGGGTGTGATCCTGATCGGCCTTGGCATCCTTGTGTGGAGAAGATACAGAAGGGACAGATCAGAAGAAGCGTAAAACGGAATGATATAAGCGCAAGGTCAAGAGGGGCTGTCGGGAAATGACATTTTTTAGCCCTGATTTCCCCAAAAAGATATCTCCCGCAGAATTCCGTGCTTTTTGGCATGGACTCTTCTGCGGGAGATGTCTTTTCCCTTATTGTTCATCCTGTTTCAGGGCGCAATAACCCCTTGTCGCTGTTTTTGGGAGTGCTCTTTTTCCTATGCGGCTGTCTCCCCTGTTTTCCCCTCAAATTTATGTATTTTATCGTGCAGAAAACGATGGTATTTATTTATGTTCCGGCCGATCGCATACAACATAAATTCCTTGTATACCTTCTCTGCGGAACGGTAATTAAACCGGCGGAATTTTTCATTTTCCCTGATGTCCCCCAAATGGCCTTCTGTCTGTATCGAACGGATCTGCCGGTTCAGTATCCCTTTCTCGCTCTGGATATTGGCATTGGATTCTTCCTTTAGCTCTTCCCACCGTTCATTGATCTTCATGACCTTATTTTTCTCCGCATCTTTTTCTGCATTATATTTATACAGACATTTTGCCTTATGCGCGCATCCGCTGCAGTCTGCGCACCCGTATACCTCCAACGTCTGTGTATAGCCATCCTGTTCTTTGGTTTCCGTCCGGATATGTCGGGATTGCCCAGCTGCTTACGGTGATCGTAGCTGATAAAATCCATAAGCATCAGTACATCCGAAGCCTGAAACCTCTGATTGCATAGGACTTACCACTTTACGGAATTGAAAAACGATTTTGTAATTCCCTGTATAAGTGTGCCCATTTTCAGGAGTCTCCATTTCATATGAACATAGCAGGACAGTCTTTTTTTATATCATCCCCTTCTCGAAAGCTCCAAACGCAAAATAGCTGAACAGTGTATAAAAAACGGGTTGTTATCTGACTATTTCTTTTGCGTTTCGCAAACACCTGTTCTTGACTATGTTTTTCGCGTTCAAGGATAGCTTCTGGATCACCGAGGTTAAAAGCAGCTTTGAGATAGGGAAGCCGCTCAGCGGGAATAAAACCAAAGGAAAGCACGGTTTCATGCATGGAAAAGCCATCAACACGGCGTGATTCCACTAATGAGCAGTAGTATCCGTCTTTTTTTCTACGGTTATCCGGTACTGCAAGGATAAACATTTCAAAATCCCCTTTTCTTAACTATATATTATGAATTATATGTGAAAAAATCAAATTATACAATCATTATTCTTAACTATGCACTGCTTTCGAAGAAAGGCATAATAATATCCTTGCCAAAATGGCAAGAGTAATGTTTAAAAATCCAACCGCACAGGTGGAAATTTTTTGAGATATCTGCAGATTCCAAGAGATGTGGCAGAAGAAATGCAGCAGATGATTCTGAATGGAGATAAATCAAAATAAGTAAAAGCGGGAAAATAAAAATATAATCAACTAAAATATATACTTGCATCTTCTACGCCATGATTTTATACTAAATTGAGAATATTGAGAATGGAGCATTATCATGGCGACAATAAAAGAAATAGCCGAAAAAGCAGGCGTATCTATCGGAACAGTAGACCGTGTCCTGCATAACCGGGGCATGGTTAGCGAGAAAACAAAGGAAAAAGTCATGGAGATAGCTCGTGAATTAAACTATCAGCCAAATCAGACTGCTCAGGGTCTTGCAGTAATGAAAAAAAAATTAAAATTGGGCTTTTTTACAATAGAAGCGGTGAAACATCCCTTTTTTGCAGATGTGGTTCGTGCCGCAAAGCAGAAAGCTAAAGAGCTGGAACATTATGGGGTTCCGGTTTCTATTATTGAGACAAATCTTTACTCAATCGATAAAAAGGGAGAGGAGAACCGGCTTCTACAGCTTGCAGAGGAAATGGATGGCATTGTGACAATTGGGATTAAAGGTACCGCATTGCAAGGCTTTGCAGAGAAGATAATAAAAACAGGAAAACCGGTAGTATATTACAATCTGTATCTGGAAGAGAATGATTTTCTTGCCTATGTGGGATGTGATTATATGCAGGCGGGAAGACTGGCGGCAGGAATATGTGCTCTTATAAATGGGGAGGAAGCAAAGGTTTGCATTTATTCAGAAAGTTATGTACCGGACGGAAATAAAAGACCTGAAACAATAGTGCCTTCAGAATTGCCTGAACAGGACAGAATGAAGGGTTTCGAAAAAGAAATGAGAGAACGCTATCCGAAAATGAAAATTCTGGATCGCAGAATGGTGTCAGATAATCAGATTGATAATTATCTCTCCGCAGTTGAAATGTTCAGGCAGTACCCGGATGTCAATGTTGTATACGTTGTGAATCCCGGAGATTATGGGATTTGCGAGGCTGTTTATCGGGCGGATCAAAAGCATCAAGTAAAGATTATCACGAGCGATTTGACAGATACGGTGAAAAAAATGTTGAAAGAAGGTATGATCTCCGCTACGATCTGTCAAGAGCCGGAGAAGCAGGGAGCACAGTCGCTGGAAATATTGTTTCAATATCTGGCATATGGGATAAAACCGGAATCAAAGATGTGTTATACGAATCTTAGTATACATATTGCACAAAATATATAGTTTTACAAAAGGACGGTTTCATGATCAGAAACCGCCTTTTTTAGCATAAAAACGTTAACGTGCACGGAAAGCGAAAAGTTCTATAAAATTGTAAAAATAGTGCATAATATATGAAAAATATATAGTTATTTAAATATTATTGACATATATTTAAATAAAATCTTATAATATACTTGGCGTTAACGTACACGGAACTTATTAACAGAGCGGTCTCGGAAACTCGATAGATAATTGAGAAAAGTTGGGACTGTAACAGAAAAGAGGGATGCCGGAACAATCTGAGATGACTTGAAAAGAGGTGAAATTGAGGTCGCAGAAAATGCGGGCATGACTTTAAGACCTCCGGAAAGACAGGCGATCAAGGAGGTATGCTTATGGA
>CAZJRY010000168.1:0-3360 GCA_964548625.1 uncultured Mediterraneibacter sp. | reverse complement strand
CCTTTAAACCCTGAGAGCAGCCGCCTGTGTGCGCCACGGAAACTATTAACAATCAAATTATAATATAAAAAAGATTTGAGTAACCTGTTCCGAGAAACACCACAAATATCGGCTGTACATAAGGCGGCTGCTCTCAGGGTTTAAAGGAGAGTCTTTCATTTAGTATTGCTGTCAGATCGATAGTTATAAGTCAAATTTATGAAAGCAGGGAAAAAGTGATTTTTGCTCATAAGAGCTCAATGAAGAAGGCAGTCGGTTTATTTACCGGCTGCCTGTTTTAATGCCTGTGCGAGCTGATCCGGGCATGACGTTGACTTGAATCCGCATTTGATCCCGTCGATACGGGAGATTGCTTCATTGACGTCCATACCTTCGATCAGACGTGAGATTCCCTGCAGGTTGCCGTGACAGCCGCCTTTAAAAGAGACATTTCTCACCTTATTGTCTATTATGTCAAAATGAATCTGCTGGGAACAGACTCCTTTCGGCTGATACTCCATTGTTTCATACCTCCTCGTTATCGGGAAACTTGCTTAAAAAATCTGTCTTCGGATATTTTAAACAAGCATTCCGCAGTATATTAATGATTACTCTTACGTGCAGTAGCATTATAGCAAATAGAAGAAGAAATTTCAATAAAACACATGGCGCAGACATAAATCCGTCTCATGGCATCAGATGGCTGAACGGTCTGATATAAGCAGAAGTTTTGTGCGTCAGTTTTCGGACAGATATGACCGGATCTGACATTGAGGATCAGACAGAAAAATCAAGATGAACTGAGAAGGAAAAACAGTTCTGCTGAATGGTTTCGAGGTTAATATTAACTTTTACGAAAAAGAAAGGAACGATTAAATTTGAAAAATCCGAGTCGTGCATGTGTAGAAATATGTAGAACGGTTTTTGCGGACAACCCTGTCAGGATGGATTATAATGACCACAAACACAATAGGCGCCGTCTTAAGGACAAGTGCAGAATGCTGCACGGGGAGCATTGTGGGAGAAATAATATAACAGGAGGGTTTGCTATGTTAGAAGGATTGGCAGCAGATACCAGAGTCATCACATATCTGATGGCGGCTGTGGGAGTACTGGGGATTGCAGCTAAGATCGTCAATCAGTTTACTCTGCACAGGCTGGTGAAAGCGGCAGGAAACATGCCGAAGAGTACGCACAGACTGATAAAACTCGTAAGAGCGAAATACGAGCACGCGTGTATGATCCGCGACTCAGTGGAAAATATCGATGCGTTTGTGGAAAAATATATCTATGAATACCGCGGATTCCTGTTCCGCATACATACATGGAGACAGATTGAGATATTGTCTGTATGGTTTGCCGGGATACTGGCTGCCTTGGGGGCGTCGGTACTTTATTTTTATTCCGGATTCTCGGAATCCGTTTATCAATATATTGCTTCGGGAATTGCGGAGGCTGTGCTTCTTTCGGTGCTCATACGTCTGGGCGATGAACCGTATAAGGTGAACGCGGTAAAGATGTATATGATCGATTACCTTGAAAATATATGTACGTTCCGCCTGCGCAGGCAGGGCGCAAGAGAGAGGGAATCCATCGATGTAATAGCGCCTGAGGGAATCGGAAAGGGAACGCAGACAACAGAGGAAAATGCTGAATATAAGAAGCAGGAATACAGGAAACCGGAATTCCGGACATCAGGCCGCGGAGAGAGAAACGTACGGTCCGCAAGGACGGCGAAAACCCCGGAAGAACCGGTATACGCGGATGCGGCATATACCGGGAACGGTACGCAGGAAACGGAAAACACAAGGCTGTCAACCGGGAAGGGAACAGAAGAAAAAGGACTTCCTATCAATATTGAAGGAGAACCGAAAAATACGGAAAAAAGGGGGAATACCAGAGATACGGCGCAGCATGTATCACAGAGCAGATCAGATGATGACAGGCCTGCGCTGAGAGAGGAGGCGATCCGGCAGATTCTGGAAGAATTTCTGGCTTAACTGTTTTAACTTGAATAAGGAATACAGATTTGGTAAAATATGCATAGAGTATCGGCAGGAACCGTGTCTTTCGCTGCCGGAATTCAAATGATGATATTGATATCATAGCATATCAGAGAGGAAGGATAATGATGAGCAAAGTAACATTTGATTATTCAAAGGCATGCAGTTTTATACAGGAGCACGAGATGCAGTATATGAGCGAGCTTGCTCTGCAGGCAAAAGACAAGCTGCTTGCGAAAAACGGCGCCGGAAATGATTTCCTTGGATGGATCGATCTTCCGGAAGCTTACGATAAAGAAGAGTTCGCGCGTATTAAGAAGGCGGCAGATAAGATCCGTCAGGACTCGGAAGTGCTTCTTGTGATCGGAATCGGCGGCTCCTATCTGGGGGCCAGAGCTGCTATCGAGTTCCTCGGACATTCTTTTGCAAATATGGTATCGAAAGACATCCGCAAAGCTCCGGAGATTTATTATGTAGGAAACAGCATCAGCAGTACTTATATCAAAGATCTGATCGATGTGGTAGGAGACAGGGATTTCTCTGTTAATATGATCTCAAAGTCGGGAACCACTACAGAACCTGCGATCGCGTTCCGCGTATTCAAGGAGATCCTGGAGAAGAAATATGGCAAAGAGGAAGCTGCAAAGAGAATCTATGCAACAACAGACCGTGCGAAGGGAGCCCTTAAGAATCTCGCTACAGAAGAGGGCTATGAGACATTCGTAGTGCCGGACGATGTAGGAGGACGTTTCTCCGTACTGACAGCAGTAGGACTGCTTCCGATCGCTGTGAGCGGCGCTGACATCGACAAGCTGATGGAAGGCGCGGCAGCGGGAAGAAAGGCTGCGATCGAAAATGATTTCGCTGACAACGATGCGATGAAATACGCTGCGGTAAGAAACATTCTTCTGCGGAAGGGCAAGACGGTGGAAGTACTGGCAAACTATGAGCCGAGCCTTCACTATGTGTCCGAATGGTGGAAACAGCTCTACGGCGAGAGTGAGGGCAAGGACCAGAAAGGTATCTTCCCGGCATCTGTAGACCTTACGACAGACCTGCATTCCATGGGTCAGTTTATTCAGGACGGCAACAGGATCCTGTTCGAGACAGTTCTCAATGTGGAGAAATCCAGAGAAGAGATCATTATCAATGAAGAGCCGGTAGATCTGGACGGTCTGAACTATCTTGCAGGCAGGGATGTTGATTTTATCAACAAGAGCGCGATGAACGGTACGATTCTCGCGCATACAGACGGAAATGTTCCGAACCTTATGGTGAAGATTCCGGAGCAGAATGAATATTATCTCGGCGAACTGTTCTATTTCTTTGAGTTCGCATGCGGCGTGAGCGGATATTTACTCGGCGTTAATCCGTTCAA
>CAZJRY010000167.1:0-3382 GCA_964548625.1 uncultured Mediterraneibacter sp. | reverse complement strand
ATCTACCTTCTTTTTATCCGGCTTCGGCGAGATCAGGCTTACTGCCGGTACTATGATCAGTCCCAGTACCATTGCGGCGGCGCCGGCATTGATCGACGACTCGATAAAGCCGATAAACATGTTTGCCACAGTCAGACCGACACCTGCGATAAATCCTGCCCATACTCCGGCACGGGTAACTCCTTTCCAGTAGAGTCCGTACAAAAACGGTGCGAGGAAAGCGCCTGCCAGCGCTCCCCATGAGATTCCCATGAGCTGAGCGATAAATGTAGGCGGATCGAGAGCGATCACCACAGATACCACAAGGAAAAATACGATCAGGAGCTGCATTGTGATGATCTGTTTCTTCTCGCTCATGTTTTTCACCACATTGTCTTTTATGAGATCCAGTGTCATCGTGGAACTGGACGTCAGCACAAGAGAAGACAGCGTGGACATGGAAGCTGACAGGACCAGCACTACGACGATACCTATCAGGACGTCCGGCAGTGCCGAGAGCATATAAGGGATGATACTGTCATACACGACCGCTCCTGTCTCATCATAAATCTGCGTGCTGTCAAAAAGTCTGCTGAAACCTCCGAGGAAATAGCATCCTCCTGAAACGACAACTGCAAACAGTGTAGAGATGACAGTTCCGGTATTGATGGATTTCTCATCTTTTATAGCATAGAACTTTCCGATCATCTGAGGCAGCCCCCATGTTCCCAGAGACGTCAGTATGACAACGCCGAGCAGATTAAGCGGATCCGGTCCGAAGAACGAAGTAAACGCTCCCGGCTGTCCCTCTGTGACGGCGACATCACTGGGGATCTGCGCCATCTCGGAGATCGCGTTCATAAAACCGCCCTGCCCGTTCAATACAGCCGCGATTACCGCAACAATACCCGCAAGCATTATGATACCCTGGATAAAATCATTGATCGCAGTGGCCATATATCCTCCCATGATCACATACAGAGCAGTAAAGACCGCCATTGCGACGACACACCATGTATAAGGGATATTGAACGCCATCTCAAATAATCTTGACAATCCGTTATATACCGATGCGGTATATGGTATCAGAAATACAAAGACAATAACCGAAGCCGTGATCTTCAGCGATTTGCTGTTATAGCGCTGGCCAAAGAAATCCGGCATTGTCCTGGAGCCGAGATGCTGCGTCATGAGTTTGGTCCTTCTCCCGAGTACAACCCATGCGAGAAGACTGCCGATCACGGCGTTTCCGATACCGATCCATGTACTGGCGATCCCGTATTTCCAGCCGAACTGCCCTGCATATCCCACAAACACAACAGCAGAAAAATATGATGTGCCATAGGCAAATGCCGTAAGCCACGGTCCCACGGATCTGCCGCCCAGAACAAATCCGTCTACGCTTGTTGCGTGTCTCCTCGCATAGACCCCCACACATACCATAACTGCAAAAAAAACGACCAGCAGTATAATCTTGATCACCATCTCTTATTCCTCAACTTTCCTGTTTTTCACATATCCGCTTTAAAGCGTCACGCTTTAAAGTTCTACGCTTTAAAGCGGTAAAGTTTACTGATATAGGATAACACGGGCATAATTCCCGTGTCAAGCCTGATTTCACCTGATGGATGCTGCTACTGTTACTTTAACCTTACTTTAACTTTTTTGCACGTTCTTCGATCGATTTATTAAAATTCTCGATCTTTCTGTTATACGGTTCTTCCATGAACTTTGAATTCAGCAGAAAATCCGCTGTCGCGAGATTATTGGCTACCGGTATATCGTATACAACCGCGATACGGAGCAGCGCCTTCACATCCGGATCATGTGGCTGTGCTTCCAGCGGGTCCCACAGGAAGATCATAAGGTCGATCTGTCCTTCAACGATCTTCGCGCCGACCTGCTGGTCTCCGCCGAGAGGGCCGCTGCAGAATCCTTTTACCGGGAGTCCGGTCCTGTCAGCGATCAGCCGTGCCGTTGTTCCGGTCCCGCAGAGGAAATGTCCTTTCAGAATGTCTTTATTCTTGTCACACCAGTCCACCAGCTCTTTCTTCTTTCCGTCATGGGCGATCAGAGCGATATGTTTTGTCTTGCCGATTTCCATTGTTACAAAATTGTCATTGAGCATGTATATTACCTCCTGTCATCGGCGGGCTATACCGGCTGCTCCATTGTATCGAACCTCAGAGACGCCGGAACGCCCACTGCCACTGTTACCATCATACTATAGATCAGCACGATTGGAAAGATGAAATCCATATTTATAAAGATCCCGACTGCAACAGCCACTCCCGCTCCCGGCAGGGCGCTCTGTATAAGCATTCTGAGCACATTCCGGCCGGTCTTTCCAAACACATCGCCCAACAGGCACGGAGTCGGAATACGAAAATATCCGAGGAATCAGTGTTGTCGGCTTTGTGACTGCACGTTTTAAATTATTAATACAACTTCATTTTGTAAGGCAGATCAGCGCTTTCACTCTTTTCCACCGCCTGTCATCGCAAAGATTAAGAATCCTCTTCTGTATATCTGTGCTCTTCATCATAGAATTTCATGAGCGCCTGTGTGCCGAGTTCTCCGCAGCCTTCTGCTTCCAGCTCTTCATAATTTGCCAGAACCTGGCTGAGCATCCCGAGGTCAAGTCCGCTTCTGTTCGCCTCGATGAGCGCCAGCTTCATATCTTTGATAAAGTGTTTTATAAAGAAGCCCGGCTCGTAGTCTCCGGCAATGATCTTGGGAGCAAACGTGTCAAACTGCCTGCTTCCCGCTGCACCGGATGATACTGAACGGATAAATGTATCCGGATCAAGGCCTTTTTCTTTTACATAAGTAAGCGCCTCACACACTCCGGAAAGAGTTCCGGCAATCATGATCTGATTTGCAAGTTTACAGTGCTGTCCGCACCCTGCTTTTCCCTCATAATTGATATTGGTACCCATGGCTTCAAACAGCTCATGGCAGGCATCATAATCCTCTCTGCCGCCGCCCACAAGGATTGAGAGCGTTCCTTCTCTTGCCCCCTGGTCTCCGCCTGTAACCGGCGCATCCAGCACATGGAATCCGCGCTTCTTTCCCTCCTCGTAAAGCTTTTCTGCAATCTGCGGGCTGGTCGTTGTCATGTCGATCAGATAAGCGCCCTCTTCTGCACTGTCCAATATGTTTCCTTCGTCAAAGTACACTTCCTCCACATCTCTGGGGAACCCGACGATCGTAATGACCGCTTCGCACCCTTTCACGCAGTCACTGATACTCTCATGGAAAACAGCGCCTTCGCTGATCACGTCCTCCACTTTTGATTTTGTACGTGCATAGATATGGAGATCATATCCCGCTTTCATAAGGTTGCGCACCATGGATTTTCCCATGATGCCTACTCCGATAAATCCGATCTGTTTCATCTTTA
>CAZJRY010000166.1:0-3418 GCA_964548625.1 uncultured Mediterraneibacter sp. | reverse complement strand
TGTCCCTCCCGGAAGACTGGGACTATACGACGAAAGAGCTGGAGCGGTATGGCTACCTGACGAGACGGCATCTGCGGAATGAAAATGGCCAGCTGGGGGATATTCCGGGATATCATGGCGGAGGAACACACCGAGTATGCCCTGCCGGAAGGAGACTATCTCCTGCACGAAGAGACCGCGCCCCATGCGGACGGATATGTGACCGCCCGGGATATGGCATTTACCGTAAAGGAAGACGGCAGCATCACGAAAGTGGAGATGGAAGATGATTTCTCCAAAGCGGATGTCAGCAAAACAGATATCACAGGGGAGACGGAGCTTGTAGGCGTAACGCTGCAGATCTTAAACAGCGGGGAAGAAGTGCCGGCTGAATGGGTATCTGACGGAACGGAACACCGGATCGAGTATCTTCCGGTTGGGGGAGCGCTGACCCTGCGTGAGATCCAGACCATTGACGGATATAGACAGAAATATGGACCGGGGAAACGATGGTTGTCGTTAGACATCTTTTTCTCTTTTCAGAGGATAAATTTCAGAGGCAGGCGCAACTTGTATGAGTCATGCCTGCCCCTGTTTGGAACTATCTATTTCCCGACAGACAGCCCTATATCGTCTGTTTCGGGAAAAATCAGAATTTTACTACGGCCTTGACAATATTGGCTTTGTCAGACACGCTCTGGTCCATCGCGTTTTGTAAGTCGTCAAAGTCAAAGATATGCGTGGCCAAGCCCTTGAGGTTGACCTTGCCGGAGGCCACTGCATCGATCGCCATCGGATAGATGTGGCGGTAGCGGAAGATCGTCTTGATCGTCAGCTCCTTATCCAGCGCCATGTTCATTGGCAGGCTCGTCTCATCGCTCTTATTGTAGCCGACGAATACGATGGTGGAACCTTTCTTGGCTACCTGAATAGCCTGACGGGCGGTGATCTCGGTTCCGGCTGTCTCGATGGCAAGGTCGATGCCCGCGCCGCCGGTGAGTTCCATCACTTTGGCAGCCGCGTCAACCTCCTTGCTGTTGATGACGCCGTCCGCGCCCAGCTCCAGGGCCTTGTCCAGACGCTTTTGCATGATGTCGATCACGTACACCCGGGAGACGCCCATCGCTTTGAGCGCCATCATAGACACCAGACCTATGCAGCCCGCGCCCATTACCACGGCGGTCTGACCGAGGTGCGCACTGCCCTGTTTTGCTGCGTGGAAGCCCACAGCCAGCGGTTCGATCAGGGCGCCCTCTAATGTGCTCACGTTGTCCGGCAGCTTAAAGCACAGGTCTTCGACGTGAGCTACGTACTCCTGAAATACGCCGTCCACCGGAGGCGTGGCGAAAAAGACGACGTCGGGGCAAAGGTTATAGTTCCCGGTCCGGCAGAACTCGCAGTGACCGCAGGTCTTGCCCGGCTCCAGAGCGACTCGGTCGCCCGGCTTGAGATGTTTGACCTTTTTGCCCGCTTCGACGACGGTGCCGCCTGGTTCGTGACCGAGTACAAAGGGGAACTGGACGATAAAGTCACCGATGGCGCCTGTCTCGTAATAGTGCAGGTCGCTGCCGCAGATGCCGACATATTCCAGCTTGACGAGAACTTCATCGTCTTTCGGGGTGGGGATGTCCTGCTCGGTATATTTGATCTTGCCGATTTCAGTCATCTGGGCTACTTTCATTTTGCCTTTCATAAAATCAATACCTCCTGTAATTTTGAAATTTGGATAAACGGACAGAAAAATTAAAGGCAGTGTTTCAACGCTGCGCACACCGTGACCGGTCCGGCGATTGACTGTTTCGCCGAAGCGGATGGGTATCTTCCGTAATGCTATCTTAAACGACACCATAAGAATTTTCAAGAAAAAATGAAAATGATAATCTAAAATTGCTAAATTTAAGCAGGAGAAAATGTACAAAACAGCAAAATAGATTTCGAAAACGATGAATATTTTGCTATAAAAGACAGATTGATTGATAAAAGTGACGATAAAATGAATGAAAATAAACTTATAACGCTAAAACAGTTGTTCAATATTAGCAAAAAATGAATGGATGTATAGCAAAAAATGATAGGCAAAAAAGGAGGATAGAAAGTATCATGAATATGAAGCGTTTTTGTAAAAAATGCTGAAAGAAACTTTGCGTAACCAGAGAGCAGAGGGCACTTTGCTGGATGGCGCGCAGGAAATGTTGCAGGGAAAGGAAGGGATTGCCGTGAAAATGGGACCAATGGCGCCGCGTGATCCGGAAGATAAGAGAAGCGGCTTTTATGTTTTTCTGGATAAGGAGATCGGGGGAGTTCCCCAGGACGACGGTTCGAACCGTCATCCGATTTATCTGGACGGAGACCGGCTGATCACATTCGCCCGCATTGTCGGTGGCGTGACGGACGAGTCGATGCTGGCGATGCTTACGACTATGGAAGGGTTTCGCCGTCTGGTTCACAGTATCGGGGTCGCCGTCTCGTCTCCCCGGCGGGAGATGGAGGTGCTCTTCACTTTCCAATGCTATGGGGCGGACGGACCGTTTGGCGGCAGCACCCATACCTTTGCCTTGCGGGCGGATGGCGCCGAACAGGTCATCCGGCTGGTCGATCTGGAGTGGCTGCCGGCGGACTGCAGACCGGGCGTGTTTCTCTTCCGGCTCCCGGCAGTGGAGGACGTGGCCGCTGTCACGATGAAGTTCTACCTGAACGACGGCTACGAGATCGAAGAAAAGGACCCGGATCCCGCTGTGGCATTTGACAGCCCGGCCTACCGCGAGATGATCGCCCGCTCTTTTCTCTCCGGCGGCAACAACTACCGCCTGAAGCAGGTGCTGCGGCGGATGCGCGCGGGGGAAGAGGTCACCATCGCATTCCTTGGCGGGTCCATCACTCAGGGCGCGGGTGCGGTACCCACCCAGAAAAGCTGCTACGCGCGGCGGACCTTTGAAGAACTGTGCCGACGCTATGGGACGGACGGCGGATCCAACCTGCGCTACATCAAGGCGGGGGTGGGCGGAACACCGTCTGAGCTGGGTATGATCCGTTATGAGCGCGACATTACGCGCGACGGGACAGTTGCCCCTGATCTGGTGGTGGTGGAGTTTGCCGTCAACGATGCCTCGGACGAGACGGAAGGCGTGTGCTACGAGAGTCTGCTCCGGAAGATCTGGCGTCAGCCCAACCGGCCGGCGGTGATCATGCTTTTCTCCGTCTTTGCCGATGACTGGAATCTGAAAGACCGGCTGGCCCCCATCGGCTGGCGGCATGAGATCCCCATGGTGGACGTGCTTGAGGCAGTCTCGCCGCAGTTTCTCTGCCGTCCGGGCGAGGGGCTGGTGATCACCAAGCGACAGTACTTCTATGACGTCTTCCACCCCTCAAATCTGGGACACCAGGTCATGGCGGACTGCCTGCTCTACCTGTTTGACCGGCTGGACCGGCAGCAGGAGAT
>CAZJRY010000165.1:0-3494 GCA_964548625.1 uncultured Mediterraneibacter sp. | reverse complement strand
TATCCGCCTGAGCGTGCGGGGATTCGAACCCCGGACAACTTGATTAAAAGTCAAGTGCTCTACCACCTGAGCTACACGCCCTTATTTTCCTTTTCAGCTTTTCCCTTTCGATAAAAACCAACTGGGCTAGCTGGATTCGAACCAGCGAATGCAGGAGTCAAAGTCCTGTGCCTTACCGCTTGGCGATAGCCCATTAAAGACTTATACCTGACACTGCATGCCGGTATGAATATAAAAGAAAGGGTGGGTAGTGGGACTCGAACCCACGATATCCAGAACCACAATCTGGCGCGCTGACCAACTGCACCATACCCACCATAACGAGCCTGGGGGGATTCGAACCCACGACCTACGGCTTAGAAGGCCGTTGCTCTATCCAGCTGAGCTACAGACTCTGATGCAAATATTCATTTGCCCTTCCTGATATTTCACAGGAAAAGCGGGTGATGAGAATCGAACTCACGTATCCAGCTTGGAAGGCTGGTGTTCTACCATTGAACTACACCCGCACATATCGGGGTGACAGGATTTGAACCTGCGGCCTCCTGGTCCCAAACCAGGCGCTCTAGCCAAGCTGAGCCACACCCCGGCACTCTTTACTGCGTTTCCTGTCTTCCCACAGCGCATTGATTATTATATTATACGAATTTCCCGATGTCAACATTTTTTTACATAACTTTTGAATTTTCGGTAATTCGGTAATAGTCCATCCGTCAGGAGTGGTACGGCTCTTATCCGAGATACCTCTGATCATATGTAACCGAGCCGTCCGGAGCGATCTCCATAAGCATATAGCTTCCTTTTCTGCCTTCCTGTCTCGGGAACGACAGACTGCCCGGATTAAGCACAGTAACCCCCTCCTTCTGTTCGAAAAACGGCCTGTGAGTATGGCCGTACATCACTATATCCGCCTTTCTCGCTTTCCCCTCTTCAAAAACATATTCCGGATCAAGAGATACATAATAGGCATGTCCATGGGTAATGAACACCTTATATCTGTCCAGATAAAAGTCCTCCTCACGGGGCAGATCGGAAAAGAAATCATTATTTCCCCGAACCATGTGTTTCTCACAACTGATCACGGCGTCAATATAATCCTCTCCTCCCTCGACGTCACCCAGATGGATAAATATATCGATCTCGCCCGCTTCTTCCAATGCGCGATCCAGATTACCGTGTCTGCCATGTGTATCACTGACGATCAATACCCTCATTATATTTCCTCACTGATCTTTTCTTTTAATATTTCTCTCATCGCGCGAAGCGCTTTTCCCCTGTGGCTCAGTTCATTTTTCTGTTCAGGCTTCATCTCCGCTGTCGTACATCCATACTCCGGGATATAGAAGATCGGATCATAACCGAATCCGTTGTCTCCGGCAGCTTCCTCCGCAATCCTTCCCTCGATCGTTTTTCTCACAACGGACACTGTTCCGTCCGGAAATACCGCGGCCACGGCGCATACAAATCTGGCCGTTCTCTCTTCATCCGGCACGCCTTCCAGCCTGTCCAGCAGGATACGGTTCTTTATATCATAAGAAGTATCTTCACCGGCAAATCTGGCGGAATAAATCCCCGGCGCCTTATCAAGATAGTCGATTTCAAGACCTGAATCATCCGCAAGAACAATATCATTCGTCAGAATGCGCGCAACAGCTCTTGCCTTGATCTCCGCGTTTTCTTCAAAGCTCATCCCGTCTTCGACGATCTCAATCCCCATCCCCGCTTCTTTCATGGAAAGGATCTCCATTCCGAGGTCTTTCAGGATCATCCGTATCTCTTTCATCTTGCTTTCGTTGCCTGTTGCAAATACAATTCTCTTCTTCATATTTTCTGTATATCCTCTACTTCTTCTGTCCGGGTGGTTTCGGTCCCCGGAACTGATAAAAATATGTTCTTATCATTCCGTTATAAATTTTTCTGTTTTTATCCGCTTTTCTGCCGAAATACCGCTCCGCATCCTCATAACCCGTGATCATATAAGCCGACCAGTTGTCCAGCCTGCGGAAAGCCTCTCCAAATTCCTTATAAATACCGGGAAGATTTTCTTTCTCTTCCAGACGCTCTCCATAAGGCGGATTTGTAATGATAAATCCGTACTTCTTCGGATGACTTAAATCTTTTACTTCTCTTTGCTGGAAATGGATCAAATGTCCCACTCCGGCTTTCCCTGCATTTCTTCGTGCCGTTCTCAGGACTTCGCCATCGGCATCATACCCCTGTATATCTGTCTCAATCCCGTCGTCTATCATGTCCCGCGCTTCGTTTACCGCTTCATACCAGTCCTTCTTCGCTGTCAGGTTCGTCCATGACTCTGCGGTAAACGAACGGTTCATGCCGGGAGCGATATTTGCCGCCATCATCGCCGCTTCGATCGGAAACGTACCGCTTCCGCAGAACGGATCTACGAGGATCCTGTCCTTTTTCCACGGCGTGAGCATGATCAGCGCAGCCGCAAGATTCTCGGCGATCGGCGCTTTACCCGCAGCCGGGCGGTAGCCCCGCTTGTGAAGTGATGCGCCCGTTGTATCCAAGCCTACCGTCACCATATCTTTCATCAGAAATACTCTTACCGGATATGAGGCGCCTGTCTCCGGGAACCATTGTATATGATATCTGGATTTCAGGCGCTCTACCATTGCTTTTTTCATGATCGACTGAATGTCCGACGGGCTGAACAGCCTGCTCTTGACAGACGCCGCTTTCGCCACCCAGAACTTCCCGTCCTCAGGTATGTAATTCTCCCACGGAATTTCTTTTGTTTTCTCAAACAGCTCATCATATGTCTGCGCCCTGAAAGATCCTGTCTTCAGCAGTATGCGCTCCGCTGTGCGCAGGAAAATATTTGCCCGGCATACGGTCTCTGTCCCCCCGCTGAAAGTAACTCTTCCGTCCTCGACCTGAACGGTCTCATAACCGAGATCCTGAATTTCACGCCTGAGCACAGACTCCAGACCGAAATGACAGGGCGCGATCCACTCCATTTTATCCATGCGTTTCTCCGTTCTTTTTTGTCTGTATACATCTTACTATAAATCAGGGGCAGAGTAAAGTTGAACTTTCCCTGCCCCGTCCGTCATTTTTCCTGTCTTTTGAGAACAATAACCGCCGGAACTAATAACGGTCCGACTCGTCATAGTCATCTGTATTCCGTCCGCAGTTTCTGCTGTCGGAAGTATTGGAATACGAATCGCTGCTGTTCTTATTGGAATTTTTGTTTTTGTTCTGTGCGTTTCCGTAAGAAGAACTGTTGTTTGCGTTTTTGTTTGAATTGTTTGTATTACTGTGGTTCTTTGCCATTGTGTAATTCCTCCTGTTTTTTGGTTTCATCGTTAGTGTATCTCATCCGCATTTTTTTATACGCTTCAAATCAGCTTTTTTCAAAACTTTTTCTTGCTTTTTCCAGTTCTGTATATTATACTGTTTATTGTAGAAAGATTAATTTCTACAACCCCTTATTAATTATTTATACTCCCCTCAAAAGACCGATGGCTCCC
>CAZJRY010000164.1:0-3497 GCA_964548625.1 uncultured Mediterraneibacter sp. | reverse complement strand
ACTTCCGCTCTGCCCCTTGCCATACACACTTTCAATGGCAGAGGCAAGAATCCCCCTGCGTCATGGGTTGCTTGTGACGCTGCGTAATGAGTTATACTTGGCGTGAAGGAGGTGAAAATGCTGTGTCAAAATATACAACAGGAGAAATTGCAAAACTCTGCGGCGTAACGGTCAGGACTGTTCAGTATTACGATACCCGCGGCATTCTTATCCCGGCAGAATTGTCTGAGGGAGGAAGACGCCTTTATTCCGAGGATGACCTCGAGCGTCTGAAAATCATCTGCTTTCTCAGGGATTTGGGACTGCCGCTGAACTCTATCTCGCAGATCCTTTCTGAAGATGACTCGGGAAATGTGATCTCATTGCTTTTGGAGCAGCAGGAAAAAATATTGAAAAAAGAGATCGGAGAGCGTCAGGAAAAACTGAACAAACTGGAATCGCTCAGCCGTGCGCTGAAAAACCTTGAGAAAATTTCTGTCGAATCTATCGGCGACATAGCATATACAATGTCAAACAAAAGCAAGCTGAGGAAACTTCGTATAATCATGTTTCTTACGGGCATTCCCGTCAGTATTCTGCAGTGGGTAGCCATCCTCTTATGGATTACAAAAGGTTTCTGGTGGCTGTTTTTGATCTGGGCTGCCATTGGAATCCCGTATGCGATTTTGATTTCCCGGCATTATTTCAAAAACGTGGCTTACATTTGTCCGCAGTGCCATACGGTGTTTAAGCCGAAACTGAAAGAAGCTTTTTGGGCGGGACATACCCCGGCCGCGCGTAAGCTTACATGCACAGCCTGCGGTCATCACGGGTTCTGCGTGGAAGTGTTCGATGATGAAGATGAGGAGGTGGAACTTTATGAATGATATGGCATACGACAAGAAAGGGCTCATAAAATACCTGATATGGTCATTCCTGCTCGCATGGATGATACAGGCAGGCGTGTCGGTATTATATAGGGCGGGCTATACGGCGCCGGGGCAGTTTGTCACGGCAGCCATGATGTTTGTCCCAATGTTCAGTGTGCTGCTTGCAGGACATAAACTGAAAGGCATGGGATGGAGGCCTCATATAAAGAAAAATGTTAAGATGATTCTCCTTGCGTGGTTTCTCCCTGCAGCTTTGACGGCAATCGGCGCGGCGCTCTATTTTATGGTTTTCTCGAATCATTTTGATTTAAGCGGAGCTTATATGGCGGAATCTGTTGGTGAGAATGTATTAAGAGAAATGGAAGCCGAGGGTATCACATATCCTCTGTATATACTGTCAGCTGCCGTTGGTTGTCTGACATACGCCCCGCTCGTCAATATGTTCTTTGGGATCGGAGAAGAAGTCGGATGGCGGGGCTTCCTGTATCCGCAGCTAAAGGCGAAGTACGGCAGAAAAAAAGGAGTGCTGGCAGGCGGCGTCATCTGGGGAATCTGGCACTGGCCGCTGATCTGGCTCATTGGTTACGAATACGGCACGGATTATGTCGGATTTCCGGTGACGGGAATGCTTCTCTTCTGTGTCATTACGGTATCCATGGGGATCATTTGTGACCGGCTGTATGAACGAAGCCGGAGTATCTGGATCCCTGCCGTTTTTCACGGGGCATTCAATGCGGCCGCAACGCTTCCGTTAGCGGTTTGTGCGACTAATACAGGATCCTTGATATTGCTTGGTCCGGCCCCGATAGGGATTTTGGCAGGACTTCCTCTCATAATATCTGCTGTAATACTGTATTTGAAACCGGACAAAACGAGACGGCCATGTAAATGATCACATCCGCAATCCCAAAAAGCCTCCGGCGAATGCGTCAGGGACAGGAAAAGATGGCTGATAACAGCCATCTTTTCCTTTATTACCGAAATCGTATCTTATTCTTCCCACTCTCCGTCAAATACAACTTCCGCCGGTCCCGTCATATAGACGGTATCTTTCTCACGGTCCCACTGTATCTGCAGATCGCCGCCCGGAAGTTTTACAGTCACCTCATTCTCTGTCAGGCCATTGAGCACAGAGGATACCGCAACCGCACAGGCGCCGGTACCGCAGGCAAGCGTCTCGCCGGAACCTCGCTCCCAAACGCGCATCTCCACTGTATTCCTGTCCAGTACTCTTACAAACTCCGTATTGATCCTGTTCGGAAAACGCTCGTGGTTCTCGAATTTCGGTCCGGTCGCCTCTAACGGCAATTCCTTTACGTCACAGTCAACATATACAACCGCATGGGGATTCCCCATGGATACGCATGTCATATGATACTCCTGCCCGTCTACAAGGATCGGCACGTTTATTGCCGTGCTCCCTTCTGCCGCGACCGGTATCCGGGCAGGTTCCAGTTCAGGTTTCCCCATATCCACCTTCACCAGTTTTACTTTGCCGTTTTCCACCGTCAGGTCAAGATATTTGATGCCTCCCAGTGTCTCCACAGATATATGCGTTTTATTTGTCAGACCATAATCATATACATATTTTGCCACGCAGCGGATCCCGTTTCCGCACATTTCCCCGCGGGACCCGTCCGCGTTGTACATTTCCATCTCAAAATCCGCTTTATCCGACGGATTGATCATGATCAGTCCGTCGGCTCCGACTCCGAAATGCCGGTCGCTGATCCTGACTGCAAGCGCAGACGGATCGTCGATCTTTTCTTTGAAACAATTTACATATACATAGTCATTTCCAAGTCCCTGCATTTTTGTAAATATCATAGTCATACCCCCTGCTTTCTTACTTATCCATCACAGTCAGGATCATCCTTGCTGTCTCTGTCATATCTGTACCGCTTTCCATACTGGTTCTCTGCACATATTTATGCGCTTCGTCTTCTGTCATGTGGTTTCTTTCCATCAGAAGCGCTTTTGCCGCTTCTATTATCTGGCGGTCTTTCGTGCTCCTCAGCTTTCCCGATTCACGTTTTTTCCGTCTCTGCCTCTCCTGCGTCTGCTGGATCATCTCAACGGTATTGACCAGATCATATATTTTTATCGGCATGGGCAGACCCACAACACCGTCCGGAAGTCCGTCTGTCCATTTGTCTGCAGACGCGACCAGAAGGATCACAAACCCTTCCGGAAGATCTCCCCTCATCTGCGTATAATGCATATCCTGCATATGGTCCGCGCACACCACGATTCCGTTATTCCACATCTCCGCGTACTGCAGTACCTTTGCTCCCGTCTGACAGACAGCAGATACTTCGAATCCGGATTTCACAAGGATATTACGTATGTTCACCACATTGTCACGCTTGGAAAATGCTACAATAATATGACTCAAATCCGTTTCACCTCCCGCTGTCTTATATCTGATCCCCCGCTCTCTCCTCTGCTCATGCTCTCAGTTCGATTCCGCCGTCCCACGGCTCCATCTCACTGTTTGGCGTCCGCCATATGCCGGAATTGATGCCCGCCGCCTTTTGCAAGCAAGCCTGCACGGTGCCGGACATCAACTCCGGCATATGAGCAGACTGGTATCACACCTTGTACAGATAGTTTTCGATTTCCCAGTCT
>CAZJRY010000163.1:0-3537 GCA_964548625.1 uncultured Mediterraneibacter sp. | reverse complement strand
GTCGGCAGACAGTTATATGTATAGGCGAAATTCCAGATATCATACACAATAATATATACCCAGATCATATCCGGCCAGATCATGTCTTTCTTATCTTTGGACGAATAGACAGCCCACCATCCTGTCATACAGAATATATTGATGATACCGGCGATACCGTTGAGCACATTGTGCCAGCCTCCGTACAGCCACACGTCTTCGGAAGACAGCCACCATGAATACCAGCCGTTGACGGCGGATTCGAAATCACTTACCACGGCGATCAGGATATTGATGGCGACGATGACAAACGGGTATGCCTTGAACCAGTGGGCCTTTCCGATCCCCCACTCATATTTGATCATCATGAATCCGATACAGCCTGCCAGCGACGCATACAGCTTCGCATAATGGAACCACCCGTTCATATACACATAGGTCTGATTCTCCAGCGCCCACTGCGCCCCCACCGCCGCGCCTGCGGCGACGGCGATAAAATAAACGGTCAGCACAGCCGGGATAACAAAGAACATAATGATCCCTCCGGCTTTCGTCCTCCTTGCAAATTCATTCAGCAGGATCAGCGCCGCCAGCACTCCCAGCATTGCGATCCATTGCGGTACGGCTTCTGAACCGTAAACATGAAACAACATAAATATTACCTCCTTTTCCCGTGTTACCGCGCTTCTATCTCCCGGATATTACACTCGTTCCCGGTCACCAGGAAAGTCTCCCCGCTCCCGCAGTGCGGACACTGCCGTCCGTACTCCACGGTCGGATATGTTTCCCCGCAGGCTTCGCAGTATGTTACTGCCGGCATCATCTCGATCCGCATCTCCGCGTGCTCGATCAGGGGGAATTTCTTCCTGTAATACTGCCAGCAGTCCGTAAGATAATCCGGAACAACGGAGCTTACTTCTCCCACTTCCAGAGTGACAGAAGCAATCTCTTTTAAATTGTTTTCCTCCGCAACACTCTGCAGAGTCTTTGTAATATGTACAATGATCCCCAATTCATGCATGGTCTTTCCTGATAATTTGTCTTTGCTCCCTCACTGCAGTTCATTTCTTCATCTTGATCTTTATGGCTCGTTTGAGCGCATAGGGAAGGATTCCCTTCAGCTTGTCTTCTGCTTTGCGCATCGTGCTCATTTCCGGCAGGTCGCGGCTTAAATGGATCGCGTCGAACTCACATCTCGTTGTACACAGGCCGCAGCCGATGCACTTGTTCTCATCCACGATCGTTGCCCCGCACCCGAGACATCTGGCTGCCTCTGTTTTTACCTGTTCCTCGGTAAATGTGGAACGCAGGTCGCGGAAACTATCTTTTGCAGCTCCTGCCTTCTTTCCCGGGATCTGGCGTTTCGCGTTATCGAATTCTTCCACCACGACATTGTCCTTATCCAGCTCCGCAAACTGCCGAAGGTCGCGCCCCAGCGTGAGGGAATGTCCCTCATGGACAAAGCGGTGGATGGACTCGCAGCCCTGCTTTCCTGCCGCGATCGCGTCGATCGCGAATTTCGGTCCTGTATATACATCGCCGCCCACAAAGACGTCCGGCTCTTTCGTCTGATACGTTACCGGATCTGCTTTCGCCGTACCGTTGGGGTTGAACTCCACCGCCGTATCTTTCAGAAGCTCTCCCCAGCAAATGGACTGTCCGATGGAGAGGAGCACATTCTCGCACTCCACTGTGATGCAGTCGTCTTCGTCATACACAGGTGCAAATTTCCCTTCTGCATTGAATACGGAAATGCATTTCTTCAGGACGATTCCTTTTACTTTTCCGTTGTCCTCAAGGATTTTTTTCGGTCCCCAGCCGTTCCATACCACGATGCCTTCTTCGCGCGCTTCAGCCACTTCATCCGCGGCAGCCGGCATCTCCGCCGGAGACTCCAGACAGTACATGCTCACACTCTCAGATCCGGAACGCAGCGCTGTCCTTGCCACATCGATGGCTACATTTCCGCCGCCGATCACAACGGTCCGTCCGTGAAGCCTTACATCGGCGGGGAGCATTCCACAGTCCGGCGCTTTTTGGCTGTCCGTACTCTCCGCACTGCCGGCAGCCATTACGGCCTCTTCCGCAAGATTGATCTGCCGCAGGAAATCCACTCCCGTCCGGACGCCGTCTGCATCCTCTCCGGGGACTCCCGCCATTCTTCCGCCCTGTGCTCCCACGGCAACATAGAACGCCTTGTATCCTTCTGCTCTGAGTCCGGGAATCGTGACATCTTTTCCCACTTCCACGCCGCAGCGGAACTCCACGTCCATCTGCCGCAGCACATCGATCTCCGCCTCGATGACCGGCTTCTCCAGCCGGAATGACGGGATTCCGTTTAATAGCATTCCGCCCGGTCTTTTTTCTTTTTCAAACACAGTTACCGGATATCCTTTTGTCCGCAGATAATATGCCGCCGACATTCCCGCCGGACCTGCCCCGATGACCGCGATTTTCTGTTCAAACTGTTTTCCCTCATGGTTTTCACAGAGCGGGACATAGCGGTGTTCCTCATGGATTTCTTTCTCCGCGATAAACTTCTTGATCTCGTCGATAGCAACCGCCTTATCCACAGTACCTCTTGTACACGCGTCCTCGCAGCGGCGGTTGCATATCGCGCCGCACACGGCCGGGAACGGATTGTCCTGCTTGATGAGCTTCAGGGCGTCCATATATCTGCCTTCCGCCGCCATCTTAATATATCCCTGTACTGCAAGATGAGCCGGACAGGCAGTCTTGCACGGCGATGTTCCGGTCTCGTAACAGTTGATCTTGGCATGGTCCCTATAATCCGGATCCCACTTGTCTCTCCCCCACTTCTCCGTATCCGGGAGGAGCGCTTTCGGATATTTGATCTCGCCGTTCTTCGTACACAGCTTCTGCCCCAGTTTCGCAGCGCCGACGGGACAGACCTCGACACATTTTCCGCAGGCAACGCATTTTTCTTTCTCCACATGGGCTCTGTACGCAGAACGCGACATATTCGGAGTATTGAAAAGCTGTGACGTCCTCAGGCCGTTGCACACGCCGGGCGCGCAGTTACAGATGGCAAAGATCTTATCCTCACCGTCGATGTTGGTGATCTGGTGTACAAACCCGTTTCTCTCGGCCCGTTCCAGTATCTCCATTACCTCGTCAAAATCTATGTACCGCCCTTTGCCCGTCTCAACGAGATAATCCGCCATATCTCCCACGCCGATGCACAGGTCTCCCTCGATCTCTCCGCATCCCTCGCCGCGGATCCTCTGCTGCCGGCGGCAGGAGCAGGCGCCGACCGCATATTTGTCCCGATACTTCTTCAGCCAGTGGGAGATGTGCTCCACGCTTGCAGACTGCTGGTGCGCCGGGATCGCCTTCTCCACCGGGATCACGTGCATGCCGATGCCGGAGCCCCCGGGCGGCACCATAGGCGTCACCTTTTCAAGGGGCAGCCGGGACATATTTTCAAAAAAATCTGCAAGGATCGGATGCTCCTCACACTGCTTCTTGTTCATCACCATAAATTCCGCACAGCCGGGGACAAACATCGGCAGCACATACTGTTTGTGCCTGTCTTCA
>CAZJRY010000162.1:0-3602 GCA_964548625.1 uncultured Mediterraneibacter sp. | reverse complement strand
ATCTTTTTTCCTGCCGCCTGGCAATAAGCAGTCTGCATATTCTGTATTCCTGTAAAGAGCAGGGCTGCATTCACGATCACGAGGATATGACTCCCCGTCTGTATAACTGCATACCGCGTCAGGATCTGAAGTAAACAGCCTCATAAATATATCCGACAACAGAACGGTCAGCAGATATGCGGTGATCCCGTAAACCGCCGACATTGCAGACGCGGTATCCAGCGCTTTTCTGACGCGTTCCGTCCGGTCCGCCCCATATTATATCCGATGACAGGCTGCAGTCCCTGGGCGATTCCCTGAATCGGGAAGAGAAAAAACACAATGATCCTGTTTGCGATCCCATAGGAACCGATAGCAAGATCCCCTCCATATTTTCTCAGAAATTGATTTACAATGACCAGAGCTGCCGACTGCCCGGACAACTGTAGAAAGGACGAGATTCCAAGTCCTGCCACTTCTCCGATAATAGCTGCCTCAGGAATAAAATGCCTCAATCTTATATTCAGCGCACTCTTTCCGGAAATGTGAAAATGTAAGATATTGGCGCCCATAGGTATTACCCAGATATACATTGCATATCTGCTGCTCCCCTCTGCACGGATCAGACTGGAAAATCCCGTACTCGTCACGGCGCCAAGGAGGATGATCCTCGTATAAGTTCTTGCATATGGCATCAGCGTGTCCGTCACTCCCATAAAATGCAGCAGTTCCTCCAACCATAAGTTCCCGAATACTGTGATCAGCAGAGCAGCAGCATAAAACAGGGCAAACGTATTTGCAGCCGCTTTCGCCGCCTTTTCACGGTCGCCTTCCCCAAGGGCACGGGATATCACTGAAGCCGCTCCGCTTCCCAGTGTCGAAGATACCGCAGAAAGCAGGATAAAAAGCGGAAATGATACCGCCACGCCTCCCACCGTATCCGTTCCGGCTCCCTGTGATACAAAAACCGTGTCAAATACATTATACAGATTGTACGCCATTATTCCGATGACGGACGGGCCTGACATCTTCAGCAAAAGATTCCCTGCAGCTTTCCGTACAAGAATCCATACCGGAATGTCTCAGCAGCCATGATCGTCAGAATATACATCCGGTACAGCTGATATTTTACTGCATCTGTTTCTATATAAACTTGTCTTCCGGACACATTCAGATAGGTATCCAGAAATGCCTTTTCTTTCCGGATATCATCAGTAAAGACAAAAGCAGTCGGGAAATCAGCGATCGGATCTCCCCAGAACGCCCGCTCGAAATCGAGGATTCCCTCTATCTCATATCCTTTCCCTGTATCTCTGACAAAGATATTGCCCTCATGGCACTCGTATTCCACAAGTGACGGTTCTGTAACATCCTCCAGACAGTTGGAATATTTCTGAAGTGTCGACGTAATACTTTCATACGGAAGTCTCACGTGATGTTCCCTGCTGTCAGTCAGGATCTGCCGGAACATCTGGAGAAAAGCCTCTTTCCATGTTTTATATTGTCTGCCTTTATCATCCGTAAAATATCCGAAGTAGCTTCCCTTGATCCCGTGCATCTGATACAGATATCCTGCAAGTTCCTCCCGTATCCTGTCCACATTTTCCTGCTCCATCTTCTTCATCGCCTTTGAAAACTGCTTCCCCTTAAGCTCTGTCATGAAAAAATAATTGCTGTTTATGTACTTCTTACTGAAATCATATGCCAATATCTCCGGCACAGGTACAGTCGTCTGCTCCCGGATCATTTGAAAACACTCTACTTCCACCGGCATGATATCACGCTCATAGGTCAGAAGCGTCGTGCTCGGCGCCACGCCCACTTTCAATATGACTGCGTCCCCTTCTCTCCTCCGTTCAATCCGGTAGATTGCATTAAACATACCGCCTGTGAGTTCCGTAATTCCTCCTGTCTCACAGTCCTGTCCGAAATGGATCCGGACAAGCTCTTTGATTTTCTCCTCGGATAGTCTGTTTTTTGTCCTGCTCCTCATTGCCCTCTCCTTTCCTGCGGCGAACCTTTCTGCCAATAAAAATACTGCCAATACACGAGTGCAGTTCACACCTGACTCTCGCTGTGAATATGGTGTGAACTGTAACATATATTGACAGTATCATATTTTTTATCTGGTTTTCAATTTCCCCAACAGACAGGATCTTTTCCCGAAAGGACATTATCATGGACCGTTCAATATTCCGGCTGCTGACTTTGACAGAGTCTGCGGTACTCTCCCGGCGACATACCATAAACAGCGTGAAATCTTTTATAGAGCCCGGATGTACTGCCGTATCCCGCCTGATCTGCAAGTTCATCTATCGTGGCAGTACAGATATTTCTCTGAATGTAATCCGTGACCGCATAGACCAGACCGCTTCTTCGGGATTCCATATCTCTTTGTCCAAGCCCGATAAACAGAAGAATAAGTAGCGTTATGACCGATGGCATCTTATATCCCTGTTCACTGTACAGCTCCAGCATCAGAGATTCCATCAGTTTCTTCATCAAAAGAGCATCCTCTTTCACTGCGCGGAACAGATATAGCTCATTCTTCTTTTCCAGCATATCTGCCCGCTCTTTATACCGTGCTTCTGATCTCAGTTCTTCCAGAATCTGCCGCATCAACTGTCTGGGCAGGATCATTTTAAGAATAATATCATCTTTCTCTGAGGGCAGCATGGCATGGATCTTACCCGGTGTAAGAATGCATACATCCCCTGCGCGCATTTTGAGTGCAGTCTTCCCGCCCGGCAGGTACTGACCGACGTTTCCCTGATATACATGGATCAGTTCATAAAAATCATGTGTATGATAATACGGGATCTGGCACAATGTATGTTTCCTGATACTGATACCGGATGCCACCCGCACCGGAGTGTCCTTTACAGACAGCCTGAGTATATCTCCCGGACGCCATGAACCGCCCCGCAGTATATCAATATAATGCTCCGGGCAGTCCAGTTCCTCCCGGATGGCAGTCTCAAGCATGGTTGTCATCCTGTCTTTATCTTCTTTCTCCTGTTTTTCAAATTCATCTAATAGTACAGCCCACATATCTTCTCCTTTTACTTCCATCTTGAATTTACCACTGTTTCTGTCCAAAATAAACCATGACTACACATTTCATCAAAGATATGATCATCGTAAGCGCCAAAACTGAAGTCTCCGATAAAGTTGATCTCCTTCTGGGCGGAAAAGCAGATTATATTACCAAGTCCTTTGATACTTCCGAAGAAGATTATATCGAGGCTGTCTGGGGAATTATCAGCCCCGTATGCTGACTTCAGGAGCCTTCCGCCGGGAGTTATACCATCTATGGAACTGATCCCGAAGCCGAACCGTGAAAAGAGGATTACATTTCTCATCACCATTCATATCTTAGATAGGCTCTCCCGCCTTGCCACCCACTATGGCTTCATCGGCAACGGACACATGGTAAAGGATATTTGTCAGAAATGTCAATGGACATTCTTCCGGTTAAGTGCTAAAGTAATTCCACCGGTGATCGTCAGGGGGAAAGGAGTTGATAATATGATAGAAGACAACAACCAAATGCTGTCGGCTATATCTGAATTATTAGACAGAAAATTAAGTTCAGAATTACAGCCAATAAAGCACGACTTAGC
>CAZJRY010000161.1:0-3782 GCA_964548625.1 uncultured Mediterraneibacter sp. | reverse complement strand
TACACTTACAGCCCCAGATTTTTGAACGCCTCCGCAAATGCGTTATTGATCGGTTCATTTGCTTCTTTTGCCTGCTTTTTCATATAGGCAGCCACATCCCGTTTATTTGCGCTTTTTCCTTCCTTTTTCTTTCTCTCCTGAAAAGAGGATAGCTTTTCTTTATGACCGCAGGAGCAGACAAATCTCTGGGTGTCGCCTTTCCCTACCAGTTCCATTTTTTTATGGCAGACCGGACATCGGGCGTTTGTGCGTCTGGAGATTGTTTCACGATAGCCGCATTCCCTGTCCTGACACACGAGCATCTTTCCGTGTTTCCCGTTTACTTCCAGCATCAGTCTGCCGCACTGCGGGCATTTGTGGCGGGTCAGATTGTCATGACGGAATATGCCGTCCGCATTTTTGATCTGGCTGATCAGTGATTTTGTGTAATCCTCAATCTCTGTCATGAATTTACCCTGTGATTCGCTGCCCTGCGCGATGGATTTGAGTCTGAGTTCCCACTGCGCGGTCAGCTCGGGACTTTTGAGATCCTGAGGCACAAGGGATAAGAGCTGCTTTCCCTTAGACGTAATACGGATCTCCGCCCCTTTTTTCTCCATGAGAAAACTGTTAAAGAGTTTTTCGATGATGTCGGCGCGGGTCGCGACAGTTCCCAGACCTCCGGTCTCGCCCAGTGCGCGCGCCAGAGTCTGATCCTTATGCTGCATATAGCGCGCGGGGTTCTCCATTGCCGCGATCAGCGTGCCTTCCGTAAAATAAGCCGGCGGCTTTGTCTTACCCTCAGTGATGGAGAGAGAGGAGACAGGAAGTTCGCTGCCCTCTCGGACGTCAGGCCATGTGGCGTCTGTCAGAGAAGAAATGTCCGCACTGCCGCTGTCCGGAGTGTCTTCATCATCCAAGTCCTCCCAATCCGTGTCATAAATCTCTCGCCATCCGGCTTTCAGGAGCCGGCTGCCCTTTGCGCGGAAGGTTTCTTTCCCGATCATTCCGGTAAGGGAAATTTCCTCATACTCGCAGGGGGGAGACAATACGGCGAGAAAACGGCGGACAACAAGGTCGTATATTTTACGCTCCTCATTTGACATATGTTCAAGCTGGACGAACTGTTCCGTCGGGATAATGGCGTGATGATCGGAGACCTTCGCGTTGTTTACAAAGGACTTGCCGGCTTTGATCTCCTGCATGGAGAGACGGGCTGCCGTCCTTCGGTAAGGACCGACGGCACATGCTTTCAGGCGTTCTTTCAGAGTCCCTGTTATATCTGTGGTCAGATAGCGGGAATCAGTCCGCGGATAAGTGAGCACCTTGTGATTTTCGTAAAGACGCTGCGTAATATTTAACGTTTCTTTGGCAGAATATCCATATCTTTGGCTTGCCTCCCTCTGTAGTGCGGTCAGGTCATAGAGAGCAGGCGAATATGTCTTTTTAGGTTTCTTTCTTACCTCTGTGATCCGGATTTTCCGAGCCGCGTTTTTGTAAATGTTTTCGATTCTGGACTTGTCAAATGTGCGTCCGGAGTTGCTTTTTGCATCCGTCCATGTGAACGCAATCCCTTTTACAACTGCTCTGATGCTATAATATAGTTTCGGAATAAATTTCTTGATTTCTTCTTCTCGGGATGCAATCATTGCCAGTGTGGGAGTCTGTACTCTTCCGCAGGAGAGCTGGGCATTGTATTTGCATGTGAGTGCTCGGGTGGCGTTGATCCCCACTGCCCAGTCGGCTTCCGCACGGGTCACTGCGGCACGATACAGATTTTCATAATCTTTGCCCGGGCGCAAATGTGAAAATCCCTCCCGGATCGCCTTATCCGTTACTGAGGAAATCCAGAGACGCTTTAAAGGTTTTTTATTTCCGGCCTTTTCGAGAATCCAGCGGGCGACGAGTTCGCCTTCACGTCCGGCGTCGGTGGCGATAATGATATCTGAAATATCTTTACGGAAAATCTGCTCTTTGATGGAGCGGTACTGTTTCGAGGTCTGTTTGATCACAACCAGTTTCCAGCGTTCGGGGAGCATTGGGAGTGTGTCCAGCCTCCATGTCTTATATTGCTCTCCGTACTCTTCCGGATCGGCGAGTGTAACGAGATGGCCCAGTGCCCATGTGACGACATAGTCTTTTCCTTCTATATAAGAATTGTTCTTTTTGCCGCATCCGAGCACCCGCGCGATATCACGCGCGACGGACGGCTTTTCGGCGATTACAAGATGTTTCATATAAAATTCTCCGTTTCTTTTTGCTTTTATATCTCTCTAACCGAATTGTAATCTCTGGAAAATGAAAAGTCAACGTATTAGGATTACGTGCCGGGAGATAATAAATCCCCAGAAAAGAACGGGAAAAGGAGGTCAATAAAGTTGGAGCAGTTGGATGCGGAACTGTTGATTCGGGATATATTTGCAAGAGAGATTTTTGACTGCAACGGGAATCCGACAGTGGAGACAGAGGTGCTGGCAGGAGAGGGGATCGTAGGAAGAGTATCAGTGCCGTCGGGGACGGGAATAAGAAACGGAATGAAGACCGGCGGGAAGTCATATGCCGGAGAGGCAGCGGCAGAGCGGACAGAAAAAGCAGTTGAGATCATAAACACACACATTGCTCAGGAACTTATCGGACAGAATGTGTTTGATCAGGAAGAAATCGATAAAGTGTTGCTTCGGCTGGATGGAACAGAAGATAAAAGCGCGTTGGGAGCCCAGGCGCTTTTCGGGGTGTCCGCAGCCGCTGCAGATGCCGCTGCAGCTGCGCTCAAACTGCCCTTATATCGTTATCTGGGCGGAGTACATGCAAAGAATATGCCGCTTCCTGCTGTAATTGTCACAGAACAGAGAAGTAATTCGGATAACGGCGCAGGAAAATACACGGAAAGCAGACCGGGGCAGTGCAGAGTATTTCTTATCCCCGCGGAACAGATCCCTCTGCGGGCGCAGCTTAAAATGTGTATGGAAATCTGCCGGGTGGCCGGACCGGTGTCTGAGGATATCCGGGAAACACTTAGGATGCTGGAAACTGCGGTTGAACGCGCGGGATTCCGGACAGGAAAAGACGTGACTTTCGGATTGGACATATCAGCTTCAGAGCGGTATGACCGGGAACGGAACTGCTACAGATTTCCGGGAGAAGGAGGAACAAAAGATCGGGAGCTGCAGAGGACATCACAGGAACTGGCCGCTTACTATGAAGAACTGGCGATGCAATTTGCCGTCTCATTTATTAAAGATCCGATGTACTGTGAGGACTGGAACGGCTGGGTACAGATAACAGAACGGTTAGGAGACAGAATACAGCTTGCGGGAGACTCCCTGTTCCGGACAGATATAAAACGTTTGGAAAAAGGCATAGAGATGGGCGCGGCAAATGCAATTACAGTGAGAGCATGTCAGGCAGGTACGCTGACCGGATTATCCGATGTGATAAAGCAGGCGCAGAAAGCGGGATACAGTGTGTCGATCGCGCACAATACCGGAGAGACATCGGACAGTATGATCGCTGATCTTGCGGTCGCTTTTCATATTGCCTGTATTGAGGCGGGGTATCCGCGTCATATGGAAAATATCGAAAAATACAACCGGATGCTTCGGATCGAGGAGAGGATAGGAGAAAACGGTTGACGGTAAAAAGACAATAAAAAGAAAAATGCTTCACTTTTAAACTTCTTCGGTTAGTGTTATACTAGTAGAGCGGTTCACTGTATGCTGACGCTTTATGGCGGTCCTGCAGAGTGATCCGCTCTTTGGATGTAGTAATGAAGCGGAATCCGGATGTCTGCTTTATATAAAAAC
>CAZJRY010000160.1:0-3862 GCA_964548625.1 uncultured Mediterraneibacter sp. | reverse complement strand
AAAAGGACTTGAAATTTGAAAAACGGTGTGGTACATTGGTAACGTATTTTAACAGATGAAGTGTTGGAATAGACAAAGGCGATGAACAAGACTCTGATCTTCAGAACCTGACAGGAAGCAGGCGTCACCGACTGAGAGCGCCGGACAGCGGAGAAGATCAAGGGAACACTTGGGAGCTGACCGTCTGAACAGATGCGGCGGCGCAGAGTAGGGCGGTACGCGGAGCATACGTTACATGCAAAGAGAGGAACCTTCCTTGGAAAAGGTCACTTGACGAGAGCAGGCTGTAGGCGCAGGCCGAGTCTTGGTGCGGGGGTTCAATGCGGGTGGCACCGCGGATTTTATCTTGATAATTTCCGTCCCGGGATACTTAAGTATCCCGGGGTTTTTTTATTTCTCCGGGATATGGCATTTGAAAGGAGAGAACAATGGAACTGGTAAAAGGAGTAAAGAAATCAGAAACTTTGGAACTTGAGGATCTGCTCGGGGAAGAAGTGAAAGGGCAGACAGTAAAGGTAAACGGAGCTGTCCATACGATCCGCGATATGGGTACGGTGGCTTTTGTGATCATCAGGAAACGCGGCGGTCTTGTGCAGTGTGTATATGAGAAAGGCGTGTCGGGCTTTGAACTAAAGGACATAAAAGAGGCCGCTGCAGTAGAAGTTACAGGCATTGTGGCGGAATCGGAGAAGGCTCCGCACGGCATCGAGATCCGCCTGAGAGGTATCCGCATCTTAAGCGAACCGGCGGCGCCCATGCCTCTGCCGATCGCAAAATGGAAACTGAACACTTCTCTGGAGGCAAAGCTGAACTATCGTCCGATCTCCCTGAGAAACTTAAGGGAAAGGGCAAGATTCCGGATACAGGAAGGACTTGTGAGAGGGTTCCGCGATTTCCTTTACGGCGAGGGATTTACAGAGATCCATACGCCGAAGATCGGAGCCAAGAGCGCGGAGGGCGGGGCGAACCTGTTCCGTCTGGACTATTTCCACCGGCCGGCGATCCTGCAGCAGAGCCCCCAGTTCTACAAACAGATGATGGTCGGGGTATTTGACAGAGTGTTTGAGACCGCCCCGGTATTCCGCGCGGAGAAACACAATACAAAGCGCCATCTGAACGAATATACGAGCCTTGACTTTGAGATGGGATACATCGACGGGTTCGAGGACGTGATGGCGATGGAGACCGGATATCTCCGGTATACGATGAAACTGCTTGAAAAAGAGTATGCGGATGAGGTCAGGATACTCGGGATTGAAATCCCGAAGACAGAAGATATTCCGTCAGTGCGGTTCGATGAGATCAAGAAACTCGTATCAGAGGAGTACGGACGCAGGATCAGGAGTCCGTACGATCTGGAACCGGAAGAGGAAGCGCTGATCAGCAGATACGCGAAAGAAAAATGGGAGGCGGATTTCGTGTTTGTCACACACTATCCGTCAAGGAAACGCCCGTTCTACGCGATGGACGATCCGGCGGATCCGGCCTATACGCTGAGTTTTGACCTTCTGTTCAGGGGAATGGAGATCACGACAGGCGGACAGCGTATCCACGATTATCATATGCTGCTTGAGAAGATGGAACAGCGCGGCATGACAGAAGAGGGGATGGAGCAGTATCTGAGTACATTCAAATACGGCATGCCGCCCCACGGCGGACTGGGAATCGGACTGGAACGTCTTACCATGAAGCTGACAGGCGACGACAACGTGCGTGAGACTACATTGTTCCCGAGGGATATGAGCAGACTGGAACCATAAAAGCGCAACCGGCAGATCAGTGAAAGGAGAGACAGTCATGGCAAACAAGATATCAGACGAAACCATCGAGTATGTCGGGATTCTGGCAAAGCTCGAATTATCAGATACAGAAAAAGAAGCTGCGAAAGCTGACATGGAGAAGATGCTGGACTACATTGATACACTGAATGAACTGGACACATCGGGGATCGAGCCGATGTCCCATGTATTTCCGGTAAATAATGTATTCCGCGAGGATGTGGTGACAAACGGCGACGGCAGGGAAGCGACACTGGCGAACGCGCCGCAGAGAAAAGAGGACACCTTTAAAGTGCCGAGAACAATCGGCTGAGATGAAGCGGATCATGACAGAAAGGCGGCATAGATTATGGAAATATTAGAACTTACAGCTCTTGAGCTTGGAAAAAAGATAAAAGCCGGCGAAGTCACGGTGAAAGAAGCTGTTCAGGCGGCTATTGACCGTGCAAAGGAGGCCGAGCCGGCGGTCAACAGTTATGTGACACTGGATGAGTCCGGAGCGCTTGCGCAGGCGGAAGAGATCCAGAAAAAGATCGATGCAGGGGAACTGACCGGACCTCTGGCGGGCGTACCGGTCGCAATAAAGGACAATATGTGTATCAAAGGACAGCTTACGACATGCAGTTCTAAGATACTTTCGAATTTTAAACCCGCATATACCGCTGAGGCAGTGGAGAACTTAAAGAAAGCCGGGGCAGTGATCATCGGAAAGACAAACATGGACGAATTCGCCATGGGAAGCACCACGGAGACTTCCTGGTACGGACCGACGAAAAACCCGCACAATACGGCGCATGTGCCCGGCGGTTCTTCCGGCGGTTCCTGCGCGGCGGTAGCGGCGGGCGAATGCTTCGGCGCGCTCGGATCGGATACAGGCGGTTCCATCAGACAGCCAAGTTCATTCTGCGGCGTAGTCGGGATGAAGCCGACCTACGGAACTGTTTCCAGATACGGACTGATCGCTTACGGCTCCTCGCTGGATCAGATCGGACCGATCGCGAAAGACGTGTCTGACTGCGCGGCATTTCTTGAAGCGATCGCGTCCCATGACCCGAAGGACAGCACATCCATCGACAGAGACGACTATGATTTCACGAGCGCTCTTGAGAATAATGTAAAAGGATTGAAGATCGGCATACCGAAAGACTATATGGGAGACGGACTCGACCCGGAGGTGAGAAGCGCGGTCCTTCAGGCGGCAAAAGTGCTGGAAGAAAGAGGAGCCGTTGTTGAGACATTCCATCTCGGTCTGGTTCAATATGCGATCCCGGCGTATTACACGATCGCGTCCGCGGAGGCAAGCTCGAACCTTGAACGTTTTGACGGAGTGAAATACGGCTATCGGACAGAGGAATACGAGGGGCTTCACAATATGTACAAGAGGACCCGTTCAGAAGGTTTCGGCCCGGAAGTAAAACGCCGTATCATGCTCGGCTCATTCGTCCTGAGCTCCGGGTATTACGACGCATACTATCTGAAAGCCCTCCGCACAAAAGCGCTGATCAAAAAGGAATTTGACAAAGCGTTTGAGTATTATGATATTATTCTGGGACCGGCGGCGCCGACGACGGCTCCGGAGCTGGGCAAGAGCCTGAGCGATCCGCTGAAGATGTATCTGGGGGATATTTATACGATCTCGGTGAACCTTGCAGGGCTTCCGGGAATGACAGTGCCGGTCGGGAAAGATAAAAACGGACTGCCGATCGGAATGCAGCTGATCGGAAACGCGTTTGAGGAAAAAACGCTGATCCGGGCGGCATACACTTATGAATGCGCGACAGGAAAACAGTACGAGACAATGGCGGATATCGGCAAGGCAGCGGCGGAAAAGGAGGTGCGCTAGTTATGGCAAAACAGTATGAGACAGTCATCGGACTTGAAGTCCATATCGAGCTGGCGACAAAGACAAAGATTTTCTGCGGATGCAGCACGGAGTTCGGAAGCGCGCCGAATACCCATACCTGTCCGGTATGCACAGGCATGCCCGGGTCGCTTCCGGTTCTCAATAAACAGGCGGTAGAGTACGCCATGGCGCTTGGACTTGCCGCGAACTGCAAGATCACACAGGGGTGCAAGTTCGATCG
>CAZJRY010000159.1:0-3897 GCA_964548625.1 uncultured Mediterraneibacter sp. | reverse complement strand
TCCCCCGGAAGAACACCCGGAAGCTTTCCCTGAACTTCTCCGGGTTGTCCAGGATTTTCAGATGTGTGTTCTCAGAGTGTTTCCTGCGGATCATATCCATCTGCTCATGTCCCTGGATAAAATCATGAAGGAATCCGCTGAATATTCCTACATAATTAAAATGCTCAGGATAAGTAAACGTAGTAACCGCTGTCTGGATCGAACCCATGGACAGCCCGGCCATCGCCCGATATTCCTTTTCCGTACCGATCCGGAAGCGACTCTGCGCCCAGGGAATGATATCTTTCATAAGAAGCTCCGGGAACCGGGTGTGATCCGCCACGCGGCGCTTTCCGGCTGCTTCGCTTCCATCGATTACTGCGTTGCTGCCGTCCGGCGCTGCGGACACCTCCGTCTGCACCATGCCGTTATTCATAATAACGAGGAACGGAACCGCCTTTCCCTCTGCGATCAGGTTGTCCAGGATAAAGTTCACCTTCCCGGCAGCCGTCCATCCCGTTTCATTCTCTCCATGCCCGTGCTGCAGATAGAGAACCGGATATATTCTGTCCGTATTCTCATCGTATCCCGGTGGAGTATACACAAGCGCGCTTTCCCATTCTCCGGTCACGGCGGAAAAATAATATTCTCTGCGTACTGCGCCATGAGGAACATCTTTTAGGCGGTAGAAGTCTACGGCCGCTTCCGCTGCATCGTACTCCTCCGGTATATCGTACAGTTCCTCCAGCATAATACAGTTGTAAGGGCGACTATACCCATAACAGATGGGGAGATAGGGCGACAGAACTTCCATGCCGTTGATCAGAAGCTGGGCATAGACAATGCCGTCCCGGAAGGGATATCGCAGATGCCAGAACCCGTCATCTCCCTTATTAAAAAGATATTCATTCTCGTAAATCCGCATTGCAACCTGTTCAGCGTGATCCGCTCTGATATTGATCCATACATTTCCGTTATTGTCCCGTGTGACCGGTTGAGGCACCCCATCTGGAGGAAGGACCGGGCAGAAGGAAAGCGGCTGTGCCGTAAGATCTGTTCTTTCCATAATTATAGTCTCACCTCATTTTTCATCATTTATCTTCTTATCTATATTACACCTTTTCCTCATCCGGAAGATTCAGGAGCAGTCTGTCTTTCGTTCCCTCTTCGATTCCTGCCATGAAAGAGAACGCCGGATCAAGCATTCGCTCCCAGTAGTCCAGTTCATGGCTACCGTTTCCACCCCGGAAAACATATGGAATATTGCTGTCCTCCAGTTCCTTTATCAGACGTTCTACCGAAGGATATACCAGACCGTCCTGTTCGCCGCAGGCGATAAACAGTTCCGGAATCATCTCCTGATCTTTCTCTGCGGTCTCCCGGTAGAATTTCAACAGATTTGTATCTCCCTCATAGTAAGTTTCCCGGCTGCCGAACGTGTTAGAGAATATTTCTTCCCGGAAGCCCGCATCCGCATGACTGCACAGCAACTCACAACAGTCTGCGCTCGGCGATAATGCCACGATCTTCGAAAAGGTTTCCCTAAAACGCAGTCCGTTGTACAGCGCGCCGTAGCCTCCCATGGAAATGCCTCCGATATATGTATCCTCTCTCCTGTGGGAAAGAGGCAGGAATTTTCTCGTTATCTCCACCAGTTCTTTTCCTGCAAAAGAGGAGAAACATGTTCCCCGCTTCTCATGATCGACATAAAAGGAATTGCATCCGTCCGGAATCACAATGGCAATGCCTTTCAGCTCACATTCCCTGCGCATTCCTAGATATGTCATGATCTCCGTACTGTCTGCACTGTATCCCGGCAGAAAATACACTGTCTTATAGGGCTGCTCTGTCTCTTGCCCGCTCATAGCGTCAGACGGCAGATAAACGTTTACCGTAATTCCACGCATCAATGCGGCGGATTTATACTGCAGTTTTAAAAATGCCATGTTTTTCTGCTCCTCCTTCTGAATTTTTTATCTGTACGGTCGCGATTCGATGCATTTTCGTCTTCTTATCTCTTTATCCACTCAGACGGCGTGCATCCGAATGTTTTCCGGAAAGTCTCTATAAAGGAACGTACATTCGGAAATCCGTTGTTGAGCGCACAGACCATAAGCTGAATCTGAGGATCCTTTTTCATCTCATTTACACAGTTCATCAGCCTTACGTTCTGAAGATATTCGTGAAAATTGAAACCGATCTGCTCCCGGAACATCCGGGAAAGATGGGCGGGAGTATAATGAAACTCTTCTGCCACACCTGTCAGTGTTACATTTTCCATATAGTACTGATCCAGATAGTTGATGATCTTCTTGATATTCTTACGGGGTCTTGAGTCGGAAACCTTATTTCCTTCATAATGTGCAATACAACACTCCTGCAGAAAACGCAGAAAATGAAAAACCAGTTCCATCTCTTCAAGAATACAGGCATTTCTGCTGTTTTCCTGCCGTTTTTTCAGTTCTCCGAACCATGTCAGGATCTGAGCGCCTCTTTCTCGCCGTTTTCTGTCTTCAGGCAGACAGAAATGGGTATCCCTGCCCACCCATGTATCCATAAACGATTTGGAAATCTGTACAGAAATGCCAGTAAAAAAGTCCTCTTTTTCGATCCAGCGGTTAGAGTGGAGTTCGCCACTGTTTACCACATTCCAATCCCCGGAGTATTCTTCCGTTTTACAACCGTCGATCATGTACCGAATCCGCTCTCCGGTAGTCAGATTGAACTCAATGTTGCGGTGCCAGTGCAGAGGCGTAAAGATATTTTCCCGCTCAAACGCATGGTTGAAAATTCTTACAGGTACCTGATTAAAGATGAACAGTTCCTTTTCGTATAATTCAGCCATATTTCTCACCTGATATCTTTTTTCTGTCAGTATATCAGATATTCCGGCAAGTGTCATTTTTGATAATTTCTTTTTTTGTTTCCATGTTGATTATACGCGAAATATATGAAAAAATCTTTTCAATATTTGAGGATAGAATTGTTGTTTTTTGATATTTAAAAACATCTTAAAAGCCACTGCCTTTTCTGAATATTACGGCATCTTCGATTATTACTGAGAAGCTTAAGAAAATGAAAGGGTATAGATACAAAAGTGCCGGATTTTTCCTTGACAGAGAATATTTCAGCAAGCAGGGAGACAGATATTGCGTGTTGAGCAATATCTGTCTCCCTGCGGATATCCTGCCTGTCCGGGAATTCCGGATTATTCCGTCAGACCTTCTGCCTTTATCACGTCAACTACGCTGTCCGCGTATTTCTCGCAGATCTCATCGGATGCCGCCTCGACCATGACGCGGATCACCGGCTCGGTGCCGCTCTCGCGGACGAGGATGCGGCCGTCGTTTCCGAGCGCGTCCGCCGCTTTCTGAACGGCTTCCGCAACTGCAGGGTTCTCTCTTGCCGTCTTTTTATCCTTCACACGGACATTTTTGAGGATCTGCGGGTAGATCGTGACCTCATCGGCCAGTTTTCCGAGCGTCTGCTTTTTCTCAAGTATTACCTCCATGAGCATCAGTGAAGTAAGGATGCCGTCCCCGGTCCTTGCGTGTTTGCTGAAGATGATATGCCCGGACTGCTCTCCGCCGAGCACAAATCCGTTCTGCATCATATTCTCGTACACATATTTATCGCCGACTGCCGTCTGCTCATATTTCATTCCGATCCTGTCGCACGCTTTATACAGACCCAGATTGGACATCACGGTCGTGACGATCGTATTTCCCTCCAGACGTCCCTGTTCCATCAGGTACTTGCCGCATACATACATAATGCGGTCGCCGTCCACTACGTTGCCGTTTTCGTCTACGGCGATACATCTGTCGGCGTCTCCGTCATAGGCAAAGCCGACGTCCAGTCCCTTCTCTTTGACGAACTCCTGAAGCACATTGATGTGGGTGGAGCCGCAGTTCGTGT
>CAZJRY010000158.1:0-3907 GCA_964548625.1 uncultured Mediterraneibacter sp. | reverse complement strand
TTAAGATAATACAGCATCTTGAAAAATGTATGAAAAGCGGGTACAATAGGTACCGGGACAAAGCGCCCCAAATGTACAATAAAAGGAGATATGGATATGAGCAGGAAACCAACCGTATTGATGATATTAGACGGCTACGGCTTAAGAGATGACAGGCACGGCAACGCAGTTGCCGAGGCAGCTACACCGGTTATGGACAAACTGATGGCTGAGTGCCCGTTTGTAAGAGGGAATGCCAGCGGAATGGCAGTGGGGCTTCCGGACGGACAGATGGGAAATTCTGAAGTAGGACATCTGAACATGGGCGCGGGCCGCATCGTATATCAGGATCTTACAAAGATCACAAAGGCAATTCAGGATGGCGATTTCTTTGAGAATAAAGCGCTTGTGGAAGCGTGTGAGAGTGTAAAGAAAAATGATTCCGCCCTTCATCTGATGGGACTTGTATCTGACGGAGGAGTCCACAGTTACAATACACATATTTACGGACTTCTTGAACTGGCAAAGAGACAGGGAATCGAGAAAGTGTATGTACACTGTTTCCTTGACGGACGTGATACACCTCCGGCATCCGGTAAAGAGTATGTAGAAGAACTGGAAGCAAAGATGAAAGAAATCGGTGTGGGCGAGGTCGCTACGGTTGCGGGACGTTATTATGCGATGGACCGTGACAACCGTTGGGACCGCGTAGAGAAAGCCTACAGAGCTCTTGTAAAAGGCGAGGGAGATCAGGTTGTTTCCGCTGCAGAGGGAATTCAGGCCTCCTATGATAAAGACGTGACAGACGAGTTTGTTGTTCCGATGGTAATTATAAAGGACGGCGCTCCGACAGCGACGGTAAAAGACGGAGATTCCATTATCTTCTTTAACTTCCGTCCGGACCGTGCGAGAGAGCTCACGAGAACATTCTGTGATGATGAATTCACAGGATTTGACAGGGGCGGGAGAGTGAAGACCACATATGTGTGCTTCACAGAGTATGATGTGACGATCCCGAACAAACTGGTTGCGTTTGTAAAGGAAGAGGTAACAAATACATTCGGTGAATTCCTTGCAGCTCATGATCTGAAGCAGGCGCGCATCGCGGAGACAGAGAAGTATGCGCATGTAACATTCTTCTTCAACGGCGGTGTAGAGGAGCCGAATCCGGGAGAGGACCGTATCCTTGTAAAATCCCCGAACGACGCGACATCCGATCTGAAACAGGACACGAGCGCATATGAAGTGTGCGATAAACTGTGTGAGGCGATCCGCTCCGATAAGTATGATGTGATCATCATTAATTTCGCAAACCCGGATATGGTGGGACATACCGGAGTTGAGGAAGCGGCGGTCAAGGCGATCGAAGCTGTTGACGAGTGCGTCGGAAAAGCGGCTGACGCTATTAAGGAAGTTGACGGACAGATGTTCATCTGTGCTGACCACGGAAATGCGGAGCAGCTGATAGACGAGGAGACAGGCGAACCGTTTACGGCTCATACGACCAATCAGGTTCCGTTTATCCTTGTAAACGCAGATCCGTCCTATAAACTCAGAGAAGGAGGATGCCTTGCGGACATTGCTCCGACACTGATCGAGATGATGGGTATGGAACAGCCGAAAGAGATGACAGGAAAATCACTGATCGTGAAATAAGGATGACACCGGAAGTACAGAGATCATAGATGCAAATATATGCAGGGGCACGGCATAATGCCGCGCCTCTGTCTGTGCGATACGCCCGGAGGGCGACCGCCGTGCTTGCACGAGCGGGCATCCGACGGGCAACGGTCATCGAGTGGCAATGCCACGAGATGAGCGAGGTATCGCGATGATCGGGTAGGGGAAGGAATCTTCCCCTACCCGATTGTCGCAGAAAACCGCAGGAAAGAAGGAAACGAACGTATGCGTGAAAAACTGACAAAAAGCGATGTGGAAAAGATACAGGCCGAGATCGAACACCGCAAACTGGTGGAGCGGAAAGAACTGATCGAGGCGGTCAAAGAAGCCCGTTCGCATGGCGATCTCAGTGAGAACTTTGAATATCAGGCAGCTAAAAAAGAAAAAAACAGAAATGAAAGCCGTATCCGATATCTAGAGAGAATGCTGAAAACTGCCATTATCGTGGAGGATCATTCTAAGGCCGATGAGGTGGGGCTTAACAATACGGTTGAAATATACTGTGAGGATGACGACGAGGTAGAGATATATCGGATCGTGACGTCCGTGCGCGGCAGTTCCCTGAACGGACTGATCAGCATCGAGTCTCCTATCGGAAAGGCTCTCATGGGTCATAAAGAAGGCGACCGGGTCTATGTAAAAGTAAATAACGATTACGGGTATTATGTCATGATCCGCAAGGTGATCAAAACGGAGAGTGAAGACGATGATCAGATCAGAAGCTATTAAATTCCCAAAAGATGCATCTTGAAATGCATCTTCCTAAAAGATGCATCTTGAAATGCATCTTTTTTTCTGGTATGCTGTTACCGGAGGTGATTTCATGAGCCCGACAGGACAGGAATATGTAGTTATTATAGGTGACATTATAAATTCAAGGAAGATAGATAACCGTGGAGATGTGCAGAAAAGATTCAGAAATGTTCTTTCCGGTATAAATAAGAAATACGAGGCGTACATATCCGCAAGATTTAAAATCACGCTCGGAGATGAATTTCAGGGTCTTCTGTCAGACTGCAGAAATATATTTCACATTATAATGGAAATAGAGGCCTTGATGAAGCCGGTCCGTTTCAGATTTGGCGTTGGTATCGGAACGATAGACACTGATATTAATTATGATGATTCATCGGAAATCGACGGTTCCGCATATCATCGGGCACGGAACATGGTTGAGGAGATTGAGCGGAAAGAGATGCAGTATGGAGAAAGCCAGTCTAACATAATGATATGCTCAAATGATGACCGCGGCGACCGGGATATGCTGATCAATTCGCTTTTATCTGCCGCATTTGCAATAAAATCAAAATGGACGGAAAGACAGTACGAAATCATCATATCTTATGAAATGAACGGAGAAAATCAGTATAAAACAGCGGAAATACTGGGTATAGCTCAGTCAACAGTGAACAGAGCACTGCAAAGCGCCAGATTCTATGCGTATAAATCAGCAATTAATACAGTATTGAAAGTATTGACAAAAGAGGAATAAGATGATCCAAGAAATAGTTACGGTTTTTCTGTTGGGCCATATAACAGGTGATTTTTATCTGCAATCGTCGTCTTTAGCAGAGAAAAAAGAAAAATCAGGAAAAGCACTCGCCCTGCATGGAGTATTCTGTTTTTTATCAACTGCAGGAGTGAGCGTTTGTGTATTCGGAACAGAGCTCCTGACTTGGTGTATGGGGATATCAGCCATCCATCTGATGATCGATTTTACAAAAATTCGTGTAAAAGCCCGATGTTATATTTGTCAGGGAAATATGAAAAATACATATTTATATCTAACGGATCAGTTTCTGCATGTTTTTACAATTTTGGCTGCCGGCGCTATGATCAATATCGGAGGTGAAACATTTGCGTATACATCATTTATCAGATTTCTTGCGGATACTTTTGATTTGGATATACCCCGATCCCTTTCGTTATCTCTTGCAGCTCTGACAATTATAAAGCCATGCAGCATTACGATCAGGGTGATACTCTCGGGTTTCCGGATTGCCGAGAACACAAATGGAGTGAAAAATGCCGGATCCCTGATAGGTATACTTGAACGTCTTATCTTGTTGATGCTCCTTTCAGCAGGACAATACGGCGCAATTGGATTTGTACTTACTGCAAAATCTATCGCCAGATATAACAAAATAGCAGAGAATCCGGAATTTGGCGAATATTTTCTGCTGGGTACGCTTTTAAGTTCTATGCTGGTTATTGCTGTATACATGATTTTTTTAATTTAAAGAAAGAG
>CAZJRY010000157.1:0-3926 GCA_964548625.1 uncultured Mediterraneibacter sp. | reverse complement strand
AATACTCAATACCGAGCTTTTCGGACAGTTTTTCCGCAATCTCGCAGCCGCCGCTGCCATATTCCCTGCCAAGTGCGATGATAATTCCCTTCTTCTGCGTGCTCGGCAGTCCTTTCACTTCCCCGGAAACAGGCTCTGCATTCTCCATATCCTGCCATTTTTTCCATTTCACCGTTTCCCATTTTTCCGGGTCGGCAAAGTATTCTTTCGTGAGCTCCGCGATCTGCTTATAGCATATATAGAGACCGAATGTATTGATAGCGACAACCAGGAACGATCCGAAATCCATGTAATTGATGATTGCGTTGATCCCGACCATGCCGGCGAAAAACAGTACGGCAATATATACGAATCTTCCGATATAGCCTACTTTTTCGTTAAATATCTTGTTGAGCTGGATAGCGCCGAACGCCACATTTGCACACGCGGTGGTAAACGTAAAAAGAATCAGAGAGACGGCGACAATGATCGCGCCGGCGGTCCCCAGCGAGGACTGAAAAGCGTTTAATGCCAGAACAGATCCGTCCGGGTTCTCAGTCCATACGCCGGATGTGAGGATCGCAAGTCCTGCTCCCGCGTCGCTGGAGTAGATCGCGCGGGCAAGTCCCCATCTTACACACATTGCGAAGGAAGCGCCCGCAAATCCTCCGATACCGGCTTCTCCAGTGAAAGCCGTGGTAAAGATCAGCCGGATGACTTCAGGAAGATTGCGGATGTTCAGTGCAATAACGACCAGTCCGGCGCCTACATATAATACGCTCATCAGAGGAACGACTTTCTCTGTGAATCCAAGCAGTCTTTTCATACCGCCGATTACAACGAATGCAGTTATCAGCGTAAACACGGCGGTACCGACGGTCCGGTTCATGCCGAGAAATACAACGTTATCGACACCGGAAGCAATCTGCGAAGAAGCCGACAGGAACATGACAACACACAGTACTACAGCATAGGTCATTCCAAGCCATTTCCATCCGGTACCTTTTGACAGGTAGTGCTGAGGCCCGCCTTCCCATTCTCCGCGGGAATTTTTTATTCTGTATTTCATAGCCATGAGAACCTCAGAGTATTTCAGGATGCATACAATGAATCCGACTATCCACATCCAGAACAATGCGCCCGGACCTCCGTAGGCGACGGCAATGCCAACACCGACGATATTTCCGGCCCCAAGTGTGGAGGAGAGCGCGCCGGTTACAGCCTGCCACCCGCTGATCTTTCCGTCTTTTCCCTTTTCACCGAAAGATTTCCCGATCGTGTGTTTCATGATGAAGGGAAACTTGCGGAACTGGAGAAATCCAAGTTTCGCAGATATGAAAAGCCCGCCTCCGACAAGCCGGATCATCAGGGGATATCCCCATACCCAGTTAGTAAACTCCAGAATTCCATTTAGTATAAACTGCATAATCTCCGCCTCCTTTATCTGACGTCGGCAACCTTCTTTAGTTTTTCTACTCCGTTTTTCAGCCTTCTGCAGCCTTCTACGATATTTTCGTAACTGTTTGCGAAAGACATGCGCAGGTAATGCTCTCCGTTTGAACCGAATACACTGCCGGGGACAAGGGCGATCTTTTCTGTCTCGATCAGATAATCAGCCACTTCCTGAGCTGTTTTACCCAGTTCGCTGATATTTACAAAGATATAAAAGGCACCCTTCGGGCACAGACAGCTGATCCCATCGATCTGATTGATAGCGGAGACAGCGTAATCTCTTCGCCGTTTGTATTCCTTTATCATATTGTCCACCTCGTCTTTTTCATCCCGCAGCGCAGTGACGGCTGCTTTCTGGACAAAAGACGGAGCGCAGATGACATTGTGCTGATGGATCTTATTCACTTCCCTGACCAGACTGGCCGGGGCTGCCGCATAGCCAAGACGCCATCCTGTCATGGAGTATGCTTTTGAAAACCCGTTTAATGTGACCGTTCTTTCCATCATCCCCGGAAGTGAGGCGATGCTGATATGCTTTTCGTCATCATAGATGAGACGCTCATACACTTCATCCGCCAGCACAAAGAGATCATTTTTCTTTGCAAGTCCGGCAATCTTTTCCAGTGATTCTTTTCCCAAGATACTGCCCGTAGGATTGTTTGGCGAGATCAGTACGATAGCTTTTGTCCTGTCTGTGATCTTACGTTCCATTTCGTCCGGATCCGGCTGATAGCCGTTCTCTTCCAGAAGATTATAGCTGACGGATTCAGCGCCCAGCAGACCGGGCACATTGACATAATTGATCCATACCGGATCGGGAACAAGAATCTCATCGCCTTCATCCATGATAACTGTCAGAACATCGAAGATCGCCTCAGATAAACCGACGGTGATCAGAATATTATCCTCCGTGTACGGGATATGGCTTCGTCGGTTAAGATAGGAAGCCACCTCTTTCCGGAGTTCCATGTCTCCGAAGTTCGATGTGTAAAAGACATCTCCCTCCTGAATACTGCGGATGCATGCCTCTTTGATATACTCCGGGGTATCAAAATCAGGTCTTCCGATCTCAAAATGGATCACGGTCTCCCCGTTCCTTTCCATTGCAAGTGCTTTTTCGTTTACCTTTCTGATGCCCGAAGGCATGATCCTGTTCATTCGTTTTGCGTATTGCATTGTTTTAAATCCTCCCCGGAACATTTACTCTGATCTCTTTATAAGAGAAAAAAGATAATCATACAGTTTTCTCGAATCTGCCTCTTTGCTGATCCACTCTCCCGTCATTTCCGGATGCCATTCTACTCCGATCATAGGCAGATCCTTATGATAGACCGCCTCGATCACACACTGGTCAGTCCCTTCTGTAAGCGATCCTTCTTCAATCTGTTTCATGATCGCTGTGCTGTCTGCGTCATCGCTGATCCATACCTGCGATATTCCCATACAGTCCGGCATTTTTGCGATTGCCTGATGATGAGCGGAATTTGTTACCACATGACCGCCATAAAGCTGATTCATAAAAGTGCCTTCTACACAATATGTGTCATGGAAAAGCGGATCGTCCGGCTGAAATCTGTGATGTCTGCTTTCCTTTATATCCTGAAAAAGCGTGCCTCCGAAATAGACCGCCATCAGTTGATAGCCTCTGCAGATTCCAAGGACAGGCTTTTTCTGCCTGACAGCTTCTTCGATCATTTTCATCTGCATTTCGTCGAGTTCCTCATCGATCAGGGCACAGTCTGTATTTTCTTCACCCCAAAAGGCAGGATTAACATCAGGAAGTCCTCCCGGCAGGATCATTGCATCACAATTTCGGAGCTCTTCAGGATTAAGAGAGGCCCATATCTTATCGCAGTATGGCTCCAATGCATCGATGCAGTTCTGTGTACAGTCTACCGGACAGACCTCAAGAGGTATAAAATTACCGGCAACAATAATGTTCATAACACGTCCTCCTTTGAATTTATCAGCAGATATTAAAAAAAGCACAATGTATGCTTTCACATCATTGTGCTTCAAAAGAGTTGAATATCTGTTGCTGTTGATAATACCAGATTTCTATGATAATATCTAATACCAGTTAACGTATAATTACTATAACCATATGGTTATAATTTGAGAAAGGTGGGATTTTATGATCCGGGAAATGGAATATATCTGCACTTTATGGCAGGAGAGAAGTTTTACGAGGGCGGCGAAGAAACTTTATATTTCTCAGCCTGCTTTAAGCGCGACTGTCCGGCGTGTGGAAGAAGAGTTTCATATTAAGATTTTTGACCGGAGTACGAAGCCGTTCACTCTGACTCCTGCCGGGGAAGAATATATCCGTTCTGCGGAACAGATCCTTGGGACCGTCAATAATATGACGCAGTATTTTTCCCGGCTTTCCAATCTGAAGACCGGAAAAGTGACGGCAGGAAGTTCTTCCTTTTTCTGCTGCTATGTCCTGCCGGAGATAATCCGGAGATTTCAGTCCCAGTATCCGCAGATCGAGA
>CAZJRY010000156.1:0-3928 GCA_964548625.1 uncultured Mediterraneibacter sp. | reverse complement strand
CTTCAGGATATTGCTGTCGGAGTCGTTCCGGTAAATAATACTTCCAGTCCCCACTCGCCTTCCGCGTGGAAGATGACGAATGCGATGGAGAGCTGGTCGTGGGACGGCTGTGACGGCAGGGAGGCAAAAGTAGAAGTATACGCCCGCGCGCACCACGTATCTATATATATCAACAGCACACATGCTGCCGGCACAAAACAGTTGAAGAACGACTGCCGGGCGGTATTTCACACAGTATATGAACCGGGAGAACTCAGGGCGGTATCCTATGACGAAGAGGGAAATATGCTGGCAGAGTGTACGCTGAAGACAGCGGGAGATGAGACCAGGCTGACGCTGGAACCGGAACAGGACAGCGTCTCTAAAGAAGAGCTTCTCTATGTACGCATGAAATATACAGATGACAAAGGCATAGTGAAACCGCTGGCAAGAGGCGATATCCATGTGGACGTCAAAGGCGGGAAACTGATCGGTATCGGGAGCGCCTGCCCTTATTATGAAAAGAGCTATCTGGGAGATACGGCGGACACTTACTATGGAGAGGCCATGGCAGTGATCCGTCCGGGCCGGGGGGAGAAGATCATCGTAAACGCGCAGAGTCCGTATGGGAATGCGCAGGCGGAGGTGAAAATTTTATGAAAGAAAAGTGGGCGCGTTTTCAGGAAAAACATCCGAAGGCGGCAAAATGGCTATATCAGATATTTTATTTCTGGGTTTTCAGCATGGGGGTGACGATCCTTCAATATCTTATGTTTACCTTTTTCCCGTATATGTTCGGTATCGAACTGGCGGGCACGGAATTCATGTGGCCGCAGATTCCGGTTCATTTTGCCGGATTTGATTATAAGTGGAATATTCTCGGGTATGAGGTGGCCAGAAACGCCGCGGGCGAAGTTGTCATCGGCGGGGGGCTTGGCTACTTTCTGAGTTATGAACTCGGAACATTTCTGGCGCAGTGTGTGAATTTCCCGCTCCAGAGAAACATTACTTTCAAAAGTCACGGAAACCTGGCATGGCAGATCATGTGGTATTTTATCGCGTGGGTCCTGATCTCCCTCGTATGCAATGCAGTGAACGGACTGTGGATGCCGATCGCTCAGAATTACTTTGCTCCGGCAGTGTATAATATCCTTGTGACATTTATAACAGGCGGCGTGTCCATGGTGATCTATTTCTTTGTCTATAAGATTATTTTTCCGGAAGGAGAGGCGAAAAAGGCAGAGTAATGCTATAATAGCTATAGATGAAGACCGGGGCACGGCAGACAGATGTTGAATGACAGGACGGTAATGGTATATGATCAGAATTGCAGTGATTGATGATGAAAAAGACGAAAGAGAATGTCTGCTCGGATATTTTCAGAGGCTCAAGCCGGATGTGCGGGAAGAGCTCGAAATCCGCGCTTTTGCTTCTGGGGATATATTTTTCACGCAGGAAAGCGGTCCGTATGATCTGATCTGTCTGGATATTGATATGGAAGGGCGCGACGGGATCAGTACGGCTAAAGAGATACGGAAAACAGACACACAGACTCTTATCATCTTCATAACCAATATGGCACAGATGGCGATACGGGGGTATGAGGTACAGGCTCTCGATTTTATTATAAAGCCGGTCAATTACTATTCTTTTGCCATGAAGATGACGAACGCTTTTAATATCATAAGGAACAGAAAAGTCAGATATATTGTTCTTCCCGGGCTAGGAGGAATGCAGCGGATCTCCACGGATGAACTGTATTATATGGAGGTGGAAGGACATTATCTTTACTATCATACGACAAAAGGAGTGTTCCAGCAGAAAGCATCGATGAAAGAGGTTGAGGATAAGCTGGCAGGACTGTCTTTCAAGAGGTGCAATAACTGTTATCTTGTCAATCTGAAATATGTAAGCGCCGTGAATAAAGATGAACTGCAGGTGGGCGGAGAGTGGCTGAAGATGAGCAGGCCGCGAAAGAAAGAGTTTCTCCAGTCTCTGGCTAATTATATGGGGGGAGTGGATGTACAATGATGGAAGTCTGGGACGATGTATCCTATATGACGGCGCTGCTTTCGGCGGATCTGATCGTTATGCTGCCTGTGAGCAGAAAATCAGGGTTCGCGGTGCGGGCAGGCTTTGCCGCCGCTGTTCTCATACTGCTTGCTTTTGTCTATAACCGGCGCTGGGGCGTACCGGAAGTGGGACCTCTGCATTTTTTTTACTGGTCTTCCTATCTTTTGGCAAGCGGTGTGTTTATATGGATATGTATGGGGGAGGGGCTGCTCAGGGCGGTTTATTGCGCAGTGATCGCATGTGCGGTACAGCATATCGCCTATGATTTTTATCTGATATATTCCATCCTCGGAGGCCGCAGCTATCTGTTCAACGGCTTGATATTTGCCGCGGTCTACGCGGCGGCATATGTGTTTGTCGCAAGGAGACTTCCCGAAGGCGGCTACACTGTCAGCCGCAGGTCGCTTTTGCCGATCGCGACGATCATCCTTCTTGTCTGGATCTTGAGTCTCATGGACGACTCTTATATTGCGGGGTTTGAATCCGGCGACTTTCACCGTGTCATTTACAGGATTATCGACGCGCTGTGCTGTTTTTATGTTCTGTGGGTACAGATCAACCAGAAAGAGCTGATGAGACTCCAGAGAGAGCTCGCGGGGATCAATGCTGCATGGCGTCTCCAGAAAAAGCAGTATGAGATAACGGGGGATACGATCGATAATATCAACAGGAAATGCCATGACCTGAAGCATCAGATCCGGACACTGCGGACTATGGCGGACGGGAAGGAGAGAGAAGCGTATCTCAGCGAACTCGAAAATGATATCATGATCTACGATACCGCGATCCAGACGGGTAACAGGGCGCTTGACATTGTTCTTATGGAAAAAGCGCTCTTCTGCAAAAACCACGGAATCAGATGGACGTGCATGGCGGACGGCGCGAAACTGGACTTCATGAAAGTGGAAGATATCTATGCCATGTTCGGAAATGTACTGGACAATGCTATCCGTGCCGTGCTGGAGCTTGAAGATGAGATAAAGCGCGTGATCAGTGTGAAGATCATCGCTCAGAACAATATCCTTGTGATCCAGGTGCAGAATTATTACAGAGGATCACTCCGGTTTGAGAACGGACTGCCTGTGACTACAAAGAAAGACCGGAAAGACCACGGATACGGCATGAAGAGTATCCGCTATACTGCGGAGAAGTATAACGGTACGATCACAGTGAATACGGATCGGGACATTTTTACGCTGCAGATACTGATACCGGTAGCAACAGGATAAATCTGCCGGCATCCATTTCAGCCGGGAAACAGATCGATTCCCGCAAACAACGGGACGGGCGGACATGCAGGCATGTCCGCATGGCGGCTGCCGCGAGGTTCACAGCCCTTTCCTCTCTTTCGCTTTATCGATCAGATCCTTTGCCTCCTCGAATGCTTCTGGGAGGTATTCCTCTGTCCATTCTTTTCCCTGTTTTTCCTTTTGCTTGATCTCTTCCCAGCTCTCTTTTAATCCGTCCGTGCCGGGACTTTCAGAATCACCGAATACATGCGGGTGGCGGCGTACCATCTTGTCGATGACGGACCGGATCACATCATCCATGGTAAACAGCCCCTCCTCCTCCGCGATCCGGGCGTGGAGCACCACCTGCATGAGCAGATCGCCCAGTTCTTCTTTCAGATTGTCGGCATCGCCTGTCTGATCGAGGATATTGATCCCGCAGATCACTTCGGCTGCTTCCTCGATACACGTCTTTTTCAGGCTCATATGAGTCTGCGCCCGGTCCCAGGGACATCCGTCCGGAGCGCGCAGGCGCGCGATCACATTTTCAAATTCTTCAAACTTTGTCATAATTATTTCACCATACATTCTTTTCTGTAAAATGCGATCCCGTATTTCAGTATATCAGAATAGCCCTCCTGTCGGAG
>CAZJRY010000155.1:0-3954 GCA_964548625.1 uncultured Mediterraneibacter sp. | reverse complement strand
TGGAGCAGATCGATATGAATCTCGTCTATGCGGGGCGTACGCTTGGAATGTCGGACATAAAGATTTTCTGGACGGTTATCGTGCCGGCGGCGGGACCGGGGATCGCATCGGGCACTATCCTTACATTCGCGAGGGCGCTTGGCGAGTACGGAGCCACGTCCATGCTGGCGGGGAATATCCCCGGAAAGACCGGAACCATCTCCCAGAAGATTGCCATGGTTATTCAGGACGGCGACTATCTCACTGCCGGAATCTGGGTGGCGGTTGTTATGATCATTGCATTTATCGTGATCTTTCTGATGAACTTTATCACGGGAAAGAGAATGAAACATATCGGGAGGTGGTAAGCCGTGGCAGTCAATATAGAGATCAGGCGGAGGCTGGATAATTTTCAACTGGACATCAGGTTTCACAGCGAATCCCGCCGGATCGGCATCCTCGGCGCTTCCGGGTGCGGGAAGAGTATGACCCTGAAAAGCATCGCCGGGATCGAACTGCCCGATGAAGGTCATATCGAGGTTGAGGGCAGGACATTTTTCGACAGGGAAAAGAAGATCAATCTGAAGCCGCAGATCAGAAACGTGGGGTACCTCTTTCAGAATTATGCGCTGTTTCCGACTATGACAGTGGAGAAAAATATTGCAGCAGGGTTAAGGGGAAGCAGGAAGGAGAAAGAGGCGCGCGTACGTGAGATGGTGGAGAAATTCTGCCTGCAGGGTCTGGAGAAGCGGCTGCCCGGGCAGCTCTCCGGCGGACAGCAGCAAAGAGTGGCGCTGGCCCGCATCATGGGTTATGAGCCGGAGGTGATTCTTCTGGACGAGCCTTTCTCCGCCCTCGATATGTATCTGAGGGATCAGCTCCAGAGAGAACTCGCGGAAATGCTTGCGGATTATAAGGGAACAGTGATCATGGTATCTCATAACAGGGATGAGGTTTACCGTTTCGGTGAGGAACTGCTGGTCATCGATCAGGGAAAGACCGCAGTGGCGGGAGGAACGAAAGAAATCTTCCGCAATCCTGTAAGCATGGAGGCGGCACGCCTTACCGGGTGCAAGAACTTTTCGAAAGTACGCCGGATCGATGCCCATACGGCAGAAGCAGAAGACTGGGGCATTATACTTACTTTACAGCAGGAGATGCCGGAGTACACGAAGTATATCGGATATCGGGCACATGACTTTATTCCGGTCTGGAGGAAGAAATGTGACGGTGATAAAGACGAAAGTGAGATATACTCCGGCATGCTGCCGTTCGAACCGGAGAGCAGCGCGGAACTGCCATTTGAACAGAACTATTACATAAAAGCAAAAGTGACGGTATGCTGGTTTGTACAGAGAGAACGTATGCGGGAACTGGAAGAAAAAGGACTGCCGGATTATCTGGCATTTGATGAGAAACAACTGCTGTTTCTCAGGTGAGAAAAGCAGCGGTTCCGGAAATGAAAAATCCCGGTTAAAATTTGAAAAACAGTATTTACAAGGAGCCTTTTCTGTTATATAATCCCATAAGTTTTGTGTAACAGAAGAGGTGTTTTTTATGAAGGCAGTCCAGCATGATATGATATCAGGGAAACCGATGAAGATCATATTTGATTTTACGTTTCCCATCTTTATCGGAAATGTATTTCAGCAGTTTTATAATATGGCGGATACGGTGATCGTCGGAAAATTCGTCGGCACGAAGGCGCTTGCCGCTGTGGGAAGCACAGGGACGATCATGTTTCTGATCTATGGCTTTGTCGTAGGCATGACAGCGGGATTTACCGTTCTGACAGCACAGAAATTCGGCGCCGGGGATATGGCTGCCATGCGGCGCACTGTGGCGGGAGCGTCGCTCCTTTCACTGATCATAGGAGTGATTCTGACAGCAGTCTTCATGCTGTTTATGAAGCCGTGGCTTATGGTGATGAACACCCCGTCGGATATATTTGCGGACGCATATGCATATATCATGATCATAAGCGGGGGCATTCTGGCGCAGATGCTGTATAATCTGCTGGCAGGTATCTTACGGGCGCTGGGCGACAGCAGGGTGCCGCTTTATTTCCTGATCCTGTCCGCGCTGCTCAATATCGTGCTGGATCTTGTTCTTATCATTGTTTTCCATATGGGAGCGGCGGGAGCCGCCGTTGCGACCGTGATCTCCCAGGGGGTATCCGGCCTTCTGTGCCTCGTATATATCGTGAAGAAGGTACCGATGCTCCATATGAACCGATCAGACTGGCATGTGTCCGGAAACCTTTTGAAGATACAGGTCGGAATCGGTATTCCCATGGCGCTGCAGTATTCGATCACTGCCATCGGAACCATGATGGTACAGTCCTCCCTGAATATACTCGGCTCAACTCTTGTGGCCGCCTATACCGCGGCGGGAAAGATCGAGCAGATCGTGACACAGGCATATGCGGCGCTGGGGACCACGATGGCTACATACGGAGCGCAGAACATGGGCGCAGGCGATGTGCCGCGTATCCGTCAGGGCTTTAAGGCGTGTACGATCATCGGGATCATTTATTCTGTGATCGCGGCCGCCCTTGTGATGACAGCAGGAAAATATATGACCTACCTGTTTGTATCGGATGACGCTGCGCTGATCATGAATTCGGTAGACATTTACCTGAGATGCGTTGGAATCTTCTTTATCCCGCTTGCAGTTGTTAATATTTATCGAAACGGGATACAGGGACTGGGATACGGTCTGCTTCCCATGATGGCGGGTGTGGCCGAGCTGATCGGAAGAGGTGTGGTCGCGGTGATCGCTGCGGGACAGAAGAGCTATCTGGGTGTATGTCTTGCCAGCCCCGTGGCATGGATACTGGCATCGGTTCTTCTGATCGTTATGTACTACTATATTGTGAAGGTGGGTCTCAAAAAAATATTCCCGGACAGAAATGCCGGGAACAATGTATGAGAATGCTTTTGAAATTGAAAAGCCGTAGTTTTTAGGCGAAGTCCAATGACCATACGAACGGCTGTCCATACAGCCATTGTCTTCTTTTTTACAATCTGAGGATAACAGGAAAATATGAATCCATTGTGACAATATATAGAAGAAAATTTAAAGAATATTAAAAGAAAATAAACTACTCAAACAGAACCGGCGATGGTATGCATCATGTCCTGAAAGGCTTTGCTCCATCGCTTTTTTTCTGTCTCATATCGCTCGGTCAGCCATGCCATTGCCTGATCCATTCCATCGTCGGAGAGCGGGAATGCAGCGCTTTCCTTCTCATCATCCGGCGTCTGTTCAAAGCACCAAGGTTCCGGATAGACCCAGACAGTAAATGTGGTGCTGTTTTTGCCGTCATCACCGTTCATAAAATAACGCATGCCGTTATGGCTTCCGGAAAACGGCTCTTTTTTCAATCCGGCGTAAGGCACGAGCCTTTTATCAATCATAAGACATAATATCCTTTCTATTATAGTATAGATGCTATATTAATAAAAAATTCTTCCCCTGCCGTTTGTCTGTCAGAGAAATAAATATCAGGGTGGGATCGGAAAGTCCACCCTGACCATTATATCACTGCGCGGCGATCGCTGCAAACTGTGTTGTGACCAGATCGTCATACGGTACACGCTCTTCCAGTTCGCCGGCGCTCTCGAGGATATCCTGAAGCAGATCAAAGCTGCTCTGTTCAAAGATCAGATTGCTCTTCCATGTATCCTGATCGTAGTATCGTGTCACGATTGTCGTGATTGTTTCCAGATCTGTTTCCGGGAACTGAGGCTCTATGACTGCCGCGATCTCTTCGGGAGTATGCTCCTGGACATAATCCATTCCTTTCTGGAGCGCATTGGTAAATCCCTGGATAATGTCAGGATTTTCATCGATATAGCTCTTTTTTGCACTGAAAGCGGTGTAAGGCACGTAGCCGCTGTCTTCGCCGAGGGAGGCAACGACATACCCCTCTCCCTCCGATTCAAGCGTTGTGGCACCCGGTTCAAACTCAAC
>CAZJRY010000154.1:0-4017 GCA_964548625.1 uncultured Mediterraneibacter sp. | reverse complement strand
GCATATCCGATTTTGACTGCTCCGGCTGTATGGGAACTTGACGGTCCTACCATTACCGGTCCTATGATATCAAACAGATTCATCTTCATTCCTCTCCTTCCAAAATCCGTTTGCTGTGCGCTGCCCGGCAAGTGTCTGCCCGCGCAGACACGGCAGCCGCTTGCCTGCTTATCATATAAAAGCAGACAAAACTGCATATGACAGCTTTGTCTGCTAAATATCTTCCCTGTATTCGGTTTTCAACAAATTTTATTTTATCTTTTATTGCCAATTTGTCAAGAGCCTCCTGAAACTCGCAGAACAGTTGAAAATCCAGTTGAATTTCATCATACCACATTAATATCTTTTTTCATTTCCTTTATTTCCTTGAAATACCAAATACAGTGATGTATAATTAATTAAAGATTTACTAATTAAGGAGTTAATTATGAGCAGTGAATTGAGAGAACAGTTTTTTACATCCATCGTTCATTTCAGGAAGCTGGAGTCGGCGCTCTCCTCAGAATGTGAGATGCAGATGAATGAAATGGTGATCCTTCAGAGCATCGCCGGAACATGCTGTCGGGAGTGTCCGTGCATGAATCTCGATGTGCCGAAGATGCAGAGGAAGCTCAATATCTCAAAGCCTGCCATCTCTTACATATTGAATACTCTGGAAAAGAAGAAATATATCACTCGCGAGATCGACCCGAAAGACCGCCGCAAGGTATCGATCAGCGCTACTCCGGAAGGAAAGGCCGCTGCCGAAGAATCAAAAAGGAAATACGATGAGATCTGGGACGAAATCCTGACCCGGTTTGGAGAGGGAAATATGCGGCAGCTTCTGGAGCTGATGCAGGAGCTGGATGAGCTGTATATGGCAATGGACAGAAAACGGACTTAAGATATAAAAACGGGACCGGCAGCTATCTGCGGTTCCGTTTTTTTCGCAATAAACCCGGCATGTATCTCGCCGGCACTTCCGGCAATCATGTCAGCGCATATTCTCTTTTCTCTTCTGTCAGCGCTTTCCGCTCCACTTTGATCTTTTCCCCGTCCGCAAATGCCGTCAGTTCTTCTTTCTCACCCGGCTTTCCGTCCAGAATACTGTCTGCCACCGCGTTCTGCAGCATGGACTGGATCGTCCGCTTCAGCGGTCTTGCGCCAAACGCCGGATTGTAGCCTTTCTCTGCAAGCAGCTCCACAGCGCTCTCGTCCACATGGAGAACAATCCCCTGTTTCTTCATCCTCTCTGACAGTTTCGCGATCTGAAGATCCGCGATCCTTCTCACATCCTCCTGCTTCAGCGGATGGAACACGATCACTTCATCCAGCCGGTTGATGAATTCCGGACGGAACGTCATCTTCACGGCTTCCATGACACGGCTGCGGATATTCTCTTCACGGCGTTCCTCCCCGCTCTCATCATTTCTCGCGAATCCGAGCGAGCTCTTGCCCGTGATCTCCCGCGCTCCGATATTGGAAGTCATGACAATGATCGTATTTTTAAAACTTACCGTGCGCCCCCGGGCGTCTGTAAGTCTGCCGTCATCCATGATCTGGAGCAGCGTATTCCACACATCCGGATGGGCTTTCTCTATCTCATCAAGAAGTATGATGCTGTACGGTTTCCTGCGCACCATTTCCGTTAGCTGTCCGCCTTCATCATATCCCACGTATCCAGGCGGGGATCCGATCAGTTTGGATACAGTGTACTGTTCCATATATTCCGACATATCCAGACGGATCATCGCATTTTCATCGTGGAACATCACTTCCGCCATAGCCCGGCACAGTTCTGTCTTTCCTACGCCTGTAGGCCCCAGGAACAAAAATGACCCCACCGGCCGATCCGGGTCCGCCACTCCGGTCCTGCCGCGGCGGATCGCCTTTGCCACAGCGCTCACCGCGTCGTCCTGCCCGATCACACGGCTGTGCAGTGAAGTCTCCAGATTGCGCAGCTGTTCCGTCTCAACCTCGGTAAGCATTGTGACCGGAATCTTGGTCCATGCAGCCACGACCCTTGCGATATCTTCCGCATCCACACAGCCGCACTGCTTTTTCTGCCACTCTGCCTGTTTTGCCGTCAATTCTTTCACAAGAGCGTTCTGACTGTCTCTCAGTACTGCCGCCCTCTCATATTCCTGAGCGTTGGCAGCTTTCTTCTTTTCTTTTCCCATCCGCTTGATCTCATGTTCCAGATCCAGCAGATAAGACGGTGTGGTCAGTCCCCGTGTTTTGATCCGGGATGCAGCTTCATCCATCAGATCCACTGCCTTGTCCGGAAGAAATCTGTCCTGTATGTAGCGGGAAGACAGGCTTACTGCCGCCCGGACCGCATCGTCCGTAATAGTAAGGCCATGGTAAGATTCATATTTTCCTTTCAGGCCCATCAGGATGCGCACGGCATCCTCCCGGTCCGGCTCCTCCACAGCCACCGGCTGGAAACGGCGTTCAAACGCGGCGTCTTTCTCAATATGTCTCCGGTACTCCTTGAGAGTTGTAGCGCCGATCACCTGAAGCCCGCCTCTCGCGAGGACAGGTTTCAGAATGTTCGCGGCGTCCATCGTCTTATTGGCGCCTGCGCCTGCTCCCATGATCATATGTAACTCATCGATAAAAAGGATCACATTTCCATCGGACTCAGCCTCTTCAAGAAATGTCTTCATCCTCTCTTCAAAATCGCCCCGGAACCTTGCGCCTGAGAGCATTCCCACCAGATCCATGGCCACGATGCGCTTGTTTCTTAAATTTGCGGGGATTTCGCCGTCCGCGATCCGCTGCGCCAGACCTTCCGCCACGGCAGTCTTACCGACGCCCGGCTCTCCTGTAAGTACCGGATTGTTCTTGGTACGTCTGGACAATACCTGGATCACACGTTCCAGCACATCCTCACGTCCGATCATCGGATCGTATGCATCTTCGGAAGCTTTTGCTGTCATGTCAGTTCCGAATTTTTCCAACGCTGATACTTTTTCCTCTTCCGTCCGGACATCTTCCTCTGAATCGCCGGCTGTCCGGCTGCCCTGCGGCGTATTCCCACTGTATTCAGCTTCCCCGGTCGTCCTTCCCGGAACGTTTTCTCCTGTCACCACATCTCCCTGCGATGCATTTCTCACAAGCATCGGCGGCTGCTGACTGCTGTCCAGCTCCCTGCGGATCTCATCCGGATCCGCTTTCAGCGAAAGGATAAGCTGGGACGCGGCACAATCTCCTGCATCCAGAATTGCCTGCAGCAGATCCTCCGGCTCTGCCTGATGGCTTCCATGGTTATGGGCTCTTTGCTCTGCAAGATGGAGCACCTGTTCCGCTTCTTCCGAAATCTGTACCGCCTGATAACTTCCTTCTGCTTTCGCGTCAAAATCATACTGATGAAGATATTCCTCCAGCAGCTTCTGATCAAGCCCGCTCCGCCTCAGCGCTCTTCCTGCCTCGCCCCGGTCCGCAGCCAGCGCCCACAGCAGATGTTCGCTTCCGATAAAACCATGTTCCATGTGTGTAACGAAACGCAGCGCCGACTGGAAAATCTTCATTGTCCGCTGACTGAATATACCCAGATTAATTTCCATGTGTACACACCTCTTTCTCTATCACGGCAATGTCGTCCCGCAGTTTTGCAGCCTCTTCATAATTCTCCTTCTCGGCCGCTTCAGCCAGACGTATCTTCAGAGCCGCAAGCCTGCGCCTCTTGATCAGTCCCGGCACCGCAGTCTCAGGGAACGCATGATCTCCCATATGCCTCGGATCCCGTTTTCCCGGCCACCATCCTGTGTAGTTCTTAAATTCTTCTGTCTTGCCCGACGCAACAGCCTGATTCCACATTTTCTGCAGACAGTCTTCGCAGACCGGAACCTGATAGACTGTTCCCATCCAGTTTATGTAAAACACTCTGTCTACTCTCTCTTTATTACAAAATTGGCATCTCATTTCTGCTCACCTCTTTATCCTTCGATACCGCCGGCAGGAAGCCGTCGTTGTTCAAAACTTAATAGTTAAGTTTTTAATAATATAGTATATAAATTTTAAAAAGTCAATAGT
>CAZJRY010000153.1:0-4052 GCA_964548625.1 uncultured Mediterraneibacter sp. | reverse complement strand
TGTCTCTGGCAGAATATGAGGGAAGAACGATCACAGCGGGCGGAGAGGTAAGCCTTGATGATGGAAGTATCGTATTCACGGCGGATAACCTCATCGATGCGGAGGCGGAGGAGGATGATACCGGTATCCATCAGTACGAGTTCGTGATTGAAGACTGTACGTGGTACGACGCGCTTACCGGCTGCGCAGAACAGGGCGGATATCTGGCGAGGATCAGTTCTCCGGAGGAATATCAGTATATTATTAGTATGATCAACAGTAAGGGCTATACGAACATCCATTTTTATCTGGGAGGACGCAGAGACGATACAGGAAGTGAATATTATTGGGTGAATGAGCAGAATGAATTTATAGGAGATTGCTTGAACAGCAGTGATTCATGGTGCAGTTCGTACTGGTATCAGAACGAGCCTAGTTTTACAGATACCGGGTCAGACGCTGCCGGAGAGATTGCTGAAAATGTAATGAATCTGTTTTATGTCTCAGGCTCATGGTATCTGAATGATTCTTCTGATGACCTTGCGGGAAATTATCCGGATCTTTTAAGTGGAAAAGTAGGTTATATCATTGAGTATGAGGAATAGAAGGAAAAAAAAGAAGAGACTGCCCGTAAAGGCGGCGGTTCAGGCTGCCGCAGGTCTGTTTTTCTGCCTGTGTCTCCTGCTGTTGGCTCTGCATCTAAGTGTGGCGACAGGGGAAACTCCGGAGACGGAGAACAGTGAAGAGGATGTAGAGGATGTAGAGGAAAACACCGAAAAAGAAATAGAAGAGACTATGCCAGAGGAAGAATCGGTAAACAAAGATATCCAGAGCATTATTGACAGTATGGATCTGGAAGACAAAGTGGCCCAGATGTTTATGCTCACGCCCGAGGCTCTTACCGGTGTGGAGAAAGTCGTTGAAGCGGGAGAGAAAACGAAGGATGCCATTGAGAAATATCCGGTAGGTGGAATCATCTATTTTGCTCAGAATCTTCAGGATCCCGAACAGGTCAGAGAGATGACGGAAAGGATTCAGGAGTATTCTATGGAGCGGATCGGACTACCGCTGCTGCTGTCGGTAGACGAAGAGGGCGGTACGGTGACAAGATTCGGAAACAATCCACTGTTTGAATATGATGCTTCGGCGGATATAGGAGCAATCGGGGCGTCCGGGGATACGCAACAGGCATATGAGCTTGGGGAACGGATAGGAAGCCTTCTCGCCGATCTGGGACTTAATATGGACAACGCTCCTGTCGCGGACGTCCTGAGCAATCCGGAAAATACGGTAGTCAAAGACCGCTCTTTCGGATCGGACTGTGAGATTGTATCGGAAATGGCGCTGGCAGAGCTGAACGGTCTGGAAAGTCAGGGAATTATCGGCGTGCTGAAGCATTTCCCCGGTCATGGAGCGACTGCGGGAGACACGCATGAGGGTTTTGCGTATACTGATGCATCGCTGGAAGAAATGATGGAAAATGAACTTATTCCGTTTATTGATGGTATAGAGACCGGCGCTGATGTGATCATGGTGGGGCATATTTCCTGCCCCGAGGTGACCGGGGATGAGAAACCGGCATCTCTGTCAGAGAAAATGGTTTCCGGCATTCTGAGAGGGGAACTTGGATTTGAGGGCGTGGTGATTACGGACGCCATGAATATGGGGGCTGTTTCTGATATGTATTCTTCATCGGAAGCGGCAGTGGAAGCAGTCAAAGCCGGAGTGGATATTATTCTGATGCCCGTGAGTTTCACGGAAGCCTATGAAGGAATCCTGAAAGCTGTAGAGAGCGGAGAAATTACAGAAGATAGGATCGATGAGTCTTTGTACCGTATTGTTGAGTTGAAACTCAGCCTGACGGAATAGGCATGCCGGTTCTGAATAAATAGCAGCCATAGTAACTGTGGCTGGAAATGGGAGGAAACAATGAAGAACATATTGAGATATTTAATAGCTGTTCTGATTATCGGATCGCTCGGAATCTGGTTTATACCATTATTGGATATTACCGTTGAGCAATTGTCTGTGGCTGATGTAGTAATAATAGGTTTTGGGTTCTATAGCGGTTCTGCTGCGGCAGAGAGGATTTACGCAAGTATACAGACCTATTTATCAGCCTGCGCCTGGGGAATTGTTGCTGCGGCAGTATTTGTATTGCTCGAAGCGGTTTTTACTGCGATTTTGAGAAAACGGAAAGGTTATATAATCTCGCTGATCAGCAGTATTATTAATGCGATTGCGGGCTGTGCGGTTTTTGTACTGGTCTGGTCGGGGACAGAAGAAGTAAAAGAATCGATGACGGCTGTGCTTACAGAAGATATTGTTAGTGTAAGTTTTATCCCTATTATAGCATGGCTTGGAATCTGTACTCTTGTTTTCATCCTTTCGATTACAGGTATAGTTCTTTGGGCTTTCGATAAAAGAAGGCAGGAGAAAATTTATACTGAGCAGATCGACAGACGGAATAAAAACCAACGATCGGATGAAGGAAACAGACCTGTATCAAAGCCGCAGAAAAAGAGTGTGGTACAGACTTTTCCGAGACAGAATATTGCAGAACCGGCTAGTTTTAGCGGCGCTATTATGGGGATGACCGGTCTGTTTGCCGGAAAGGCTTATCCGTTGGAAAATATCACAGAAGTATATTTCCGGGAAGAAGACAGGAAAATATTTATTACACCTTACGAAGAAGCGGATAATTTGGCTGGTATCTATTACATAAGTCAATATCAGGAATATTGCATGGAACCGTTGAAGAGACAGACTGTTTTTCTCGAAAGCGGACAGCCGCTTGGCAAGGGAAGAAAGTACTATCTTCCGAGAGGTATGAAAATTTTTCTTAAAGAAAAGGGAAATATGTTCACATTAGCATAGACAGAGAGGAAAGAGTAAAATGAATAATGATAAAACAGTTTTGACGGATCTTGATAATAATATGTCACTGGAAACAGCATATATGGAACTGGGCAAAGCATATTATGAAGGCGGCTTTGAAGATCCTCTCCCGCAGCTGCTCCCCCTGTTTGATAAGATCACACGGCTTAAAAACCAGACGGAAAACATTGAGCAGCAGGATGTTGTACGGTTTTGTGAAAACTGTGGAGCAGAACTGGATGCTGATGCGGTTTTCTGTGGAAACTGCGGATATAGGATCAAGTGAATATATTGCCCGAAGTTTAAAATCGAATATTTATTTATCGATCTTAATGGAGCCGGCATTGGCGGGAGGAGCGGAATATGAGAAATTATCTTGAAGGATGGAAAAACAAGAATGAAATTACTGTACCAAAGAACTATGCCAAAGGCTTTCGGGAACAGATTATTATCCGAAAACCAGTGGAACCGGTGCGAAAACAAACTTCACAGTCTTATAACGGTGAAGATGCAACTGTTTTTGTAACGCAGCAGGCAGAAAGTTCTGCATATATTAAACGCCTGAAGACCGGAGAAGAGGTTAAGGTAGATAAAGACAGATTTGTTATCGGAAAGTTGTCAGAAGCTGATTATATAATAGCGGATAATCCGACAGTCAGCCGCAGGCATGCTGAAATTTTATATACTGGGGATGGATATTATTTGATAGATATGAATTCTTCCAATCATGTGTTTGTTGACGGTAATCCTATTACAAAACCGGTAAAGTTAACAAATCATATGGTATTCAGACTCTCTGACGATGAGAACATCGAGTTTACAGTCAGGACCTGATTTAAGAACAGGATTATTTATGCGGGGCAGACATGCCCCGCATTTTCGTGTTGCCTGCAAATATACCGTATGCTATAATTCTTCAATGGTAAAAACGGGTTTCGTTTGAATCAAAAAATGTTTTATATCATGAGGTGAATAAATGACAGATAAAGAAAAACAGAGCAAAGCATTCAATGGGCTGCCGGACGAACCGCCTGTTACGGAACCGGAGCGTCAATACTATTTTATACATAAATGCCGTCAGATCGTACATAAAATCAATGAAGAACGGGGCTTCCCTTTGTGTTACAAAGTAGTCACTTTCGGGTGTCCAAAGGTAAGCTAAATCAAGAAATTGAAAAGAAAAAGGAAGGTTCCGG
>CAZJRY010000152.1:0-4117 GCA_964548625.1 uncultured Mediterraneibacter sp. | reverse complement strand
TTAATGGTTTCAAGCTTATGCGTCAAGCGTTTTATCCGGAAAGGGTGCATAATCTTTACACATATTTTGTGTGCACAAATAACATCATCCGGGGATGGCACGGATATATTTTCTCCTGCCACTCCCGGACGGTTTCTGATTTCTTAATTTGGTTTTCAATATCCTTCTTTCAGCAATATCATTATTGCCGAAATATGATTTACATTTTCAAAAATGTACGATAACCTTTCACTGCCTCATATACATCTGCTTTACTCGTCACTTCATAAGGCGCGTGCATATTCAGGACAGCAACCCCGCTGTCGATTACTTCCATGCCATAGTTTGCCATAATATAGGCGATCGTACCGCCGCCGCCGAGATCTACCCTGCCCAGTTCCGCAAACTGAAAAGCTACGTTTTCATCATCCATGGCTTTTCGAAGCGCTGCGATATACTCTGCATTTGCATCATTAGAGCCGGATTTACCACGGCTTCCCGTAAATTTATTAAAGGTGATACCGCCTCCGAAAAATGCAGAGCTGCGCTTTTCAAATGCCTCAGCGTACATCGGGTCATAAGCTGCGCTCACATCGGAAGAGAGCATCCTTGAATTCATCAGTGCACGGCGGACTTTCAATTCAGATTCGCCTTCTGTCAGAGCGATCAGCTCGGCAACCGTATTCTCAAAGAATTTAGAATGCATTCCTGTCGCGCCGACGCTTCCGATTTCTTCCTTATCTACAAGGAGACAGCAGCCTGTTCTCTTCGCTTCCGTAATGTCCAGCATAGCAAACAGAGAGGTGAATGCGCACACTCTGTCGTCCTGTCCGTAAGAAAGGACCATGCTTCGGTCAAAACCGCAGTCTCTTGCTTTGCCCGCCGGTACGATCTCCAGTTCTGCCGAGAGGAAATCTTCCTCGTCCATATCATATTTTTCTTTCACGATACGCAGGACATTTGCCTTTACTGTTTCCTTGGTCTGAGCTTTTGCTGTTTTTTTCTCTTTTGTATCCGGCGGCGTGAGTTCTTCGATCACTTCCTCTGCCGGACGGTTGCCGATCAGAAGATCCAGTTTCTCTCCTTCTATTACTTTAGACGCCTTTCTCTCCATCTGCTCCTGCGCAAGATGGACAAGAAGATCCGTGATCACGAATACCGGGTCGTTCTCATCCTCGCCGACAGAAACTTTTACAGTCGTTCCGTCTTTCTTCACGATGACCCCATGGAGGGAAAGCGGCTGAGCCACCCACTGATACTTCTTGATACCACCGTAATAATGAGTATCCAGATATGCCAGCCCCTCGTTTTCATAGAGAGGATTCTGTTTGACATCAATCCTCGGAGAATCAATGTGGGCCCCGAGGATATTCATTCCCGCTGAAACCGGCTCCTCTCCGATACGGAAAAGAGCGATCATCTTGTTCATACACACAGCATAGACTTTGTCCCCTGTTTTGAGGGATTCACCTGCTGCAATTATATCTTTCAGATTTCGGTAGCCTGCTGCTTCTGACATGCTGACACTCAGCTCCACGCACTCCCGTTCCGTCTTTCCCGCATTTAAGCAGGATTTGTATTTCTCATTGATACTGTTCAGCTCTTCGAGCTGCGCTTTGGTGTATGTGTTCCATACATTTTTTCTGTCCATTTTTCTTTCCTTTCTTTTGGGGACGTAGTAAAACCCGATTTCACTACGTCCCAAACTTAATTTTACTGTGTCCCAAACTGAACTTTACCCTGTCCCTTTTCGATCATTTATCAATTATACAACTTTTTATATTCCGATACAATCGTTCCGTTTTTGCTTTCGTAAGTTTCAGTTCCTTCTGAATCTTGTCTTTGTACTGTTTTCTCATTTTCATATCTTCAATAATCTCATAAGGACCTTCTAAACCGCGCAGGTGTGCTTCTTGCTTCAGGATCGTTAAAGCGGCTTTCACAAGCTGCGTTTCTACATCTTCAGGGACATCTATAAACACCTGCTTTTGCCCTTTATTATGAAAATCAAGATATTCCTCAAAATCTGAGAACTTTTCTTTATATAGTTTTACTGCTTCGGGATGTATTATCTGATTTTTTTCAGTTTCATATTCCTTAAGACTTGAATAAGTATAATTTAAAGGAGACTTCACAAGATTTGCATTAACCGGATTCATATGGATATACCTCATACAGTTCCAAAAATACCGCTCCGTTTCTACACATTCACTTTTGAATCTGTCCTGAAATACATGGCCATTTCGATTATGTTTATAATTGTAATATTCTGCAAATTCTGCCAAGACAATGGCTAAATAACTTGATAAAAGTTTCAGATCAACACGAATCAGAATATGAAAATGCGTTGACATAATAACATACGCAAATATTTCGATATCATGATCTTTAAGATGCTTCGCAAGAAGCCTTTTGAAATTGTTCTTCTCTCTTTTTTGTTTGAAAATTGGCTCTTTATTAATTCCTCTCGCTATTACGTGATATATATCTGTAGCGCTTTTTCTGCGAGCAGTACGCGGCATTGCTTCACCTCTTTCCTGTAATCAGGGACAGGGCAAAGTTCAACTTGGGACACCCTGATTCTTGATTGGGGACGTAGTGAAACCGACTTTTACTACGTCCCCGAAGAAATTACCACTCGAATTTTTTCTCGAAATAAGCTTTCAGATCTTCAATCTTGATTCTCTCCTGCTCCATTGTATCACGGTCGCGGACTGTTACCGCCCCATCTTCTTCCGACTCGAAATCGTACGTCACGCAATAAGGTGTTCCAATTTCATCCTGACGGCGGTATCGCTTTCCGATATTTCCCCGATCATCGTACTCGCAATTATAATATTTGCAAAGCTCTGCATAAATTTTCTCCGCGCCTTCACTCAGTTTCTTAGAGAGCGGCAGCACGCCGATCTTAACCGGAGCAAGCGCCGGATGGAAATGAAGCACGGTACGCATATCCGGTTTTTCTTCTGTTCCGATATTTTCTTCGTCGTATGCACTGCAGAGGAATGCGAGCACCATACGGTCAGCTCCGAGTGACGGTTCAATAACATAAGGAATGTATTTTTCTTTTGTTTCATCATCGAAATACGTCAGATCCTGCCCGGATACATTCTGGTGCTGTGTCAGGTCATAGTCTGTACGGTCCGCGATTCCCCACAGCTCACCCCAGCCGAACGGGAAGAGGAATTCCACGTCTGTCGTTGCCTTGCTGTAAAAGGACAATTCTTCTTTATCGTGATCGCGGTAACGTACTTCGTCGTCTTTGAGTCCGAGAGAGGACAGCCAGTTCAGGCAGAAACTCTTCCAGTAATCAAACCACTCAAGGTCTGTATCCGGTTTGCAGAAAAATTCCAGCTCCATCTGCTCGAACTCTCTTGTACGGAATGTAAAGTTCCCCGGCGTGATTTCATTGCGGAACGATTTGCCGATCTGAGCGATGCCGAACGGAAGTTTCTTTCTGGATGTACGCTGTACATTTTTAAAATTCACAAAAATTCCCTGTGCAGTCTCCGGGCGGAGATATACTGTATTTTTGGCATCCTCTGTCACGCCCTGAAATGTCTTGAACATCAGGTTGAACTGACGGATATCCGTGAAATTGTGCTTACCGCAGGTCGGGCATGGAATCTGATGCTCCCCGATAAATGCCGTCATCTGCTCCTGTGACCATCCGTCCACGGTTCCCTCAAGAGTAATACCATGCTCTTCACAGTAATCTTCGATCAGTTTATCTGCGCGGAAACGTTCATGACATTCTTTACAGTCCATCAGCGGATCGCTGAAACCTCCGAGATGACCGGAAGCGACCCACGTCTGCGGGTTCATCAGGATCGCGCAGTCAACACCTACGTTGTACGGGTTTTCCTGTACGAACTTCTTCCACCATGCTCTTTTTACATTATTCTTCAGTTCCACACCAAGATTGCCGTAATCCCATGTGTTTGCAAGCCCGCCGTAAATCTCGGAACCTGGATAGACGAATCCTCTTGACTTTGCGAGTGCTACGATTTTATCCATTGTCTTTTCAACCATTGTTATGTTCCTCACATTTCTTTTTCTCAATCGGTACTAATTATAACGGCTGTATCCATATTTTTCAAGGCATGATGTGATGTTCCTGCAGTTCAGACGCCGTTAT
>CAZJRY010000151.1:0-4227 GCA_964548625.1 uncultured Mediterraneibacter sp. | reverse complement strand
TTCCTTACTGGCTGTAAGGGTTATTAACCATAAATATATTGTAGTAGGAGGTATTTTATGCGTCAAAACAGCAGTGAAACGGCAGGAAATATGATATCGATGGAAGAATACCTGAAAAGAAGACAAGCGATGACACCGCCTGCCGCGAGATGGCAGACGGAGGGGGCGGAAGAGCCGGAAACGGCACTGAAGCTGGCAGAACTTTTATATGTCTGAACGGTCGTCTTTCCGATCATCATTGTGGTTTTTCAAAAGTCCCGCTACCAGAATAAATGCATATAACAGGACAGGGATCAGTATCGTTGCCGCCACGGAAGCACGGAACAGTCCTGATGCCGCGGGGGAATCAATGAGTGCAAAAACAAGAGTGGCTGCATACATGCAGACAAGAAGGACCGCTCCGCCCAGTGCGAGGATCTGTTTTATTTTTTTCATGGTATTACTCCTGAAATGAATATTCGGCAGCACAGTCTCCGGATGCCGGAACTGATACGGCTAAATACAGTATAACCAAAATAACAGTTTACGGCAAATAGAAATTAGTATATAATAAATGACGATGTATTTTCGCAGTACAGATAAAGGAGTAGTATATATGAGTGAAAAAAGTTTGTTGGATCAGTGGCGCGGCATGGCGTACGACCAGACTCAGTCCAAGGACCGGCTGGAGAAGTTCTGGGACAATTACTTTCTGATCGAGAAAGGGATTTATGAAAAGCTTCTTGCCGATCCCGATACAGTGGTGAAAGGGACGGTAAGAGAGCTGGCGGAAAAATACGGACAGGATGTTATGACAATGGTCGGATTCCTTGACGGAATCAACGACAGTCTTATTACGCCGAATCCTATTGAGACGATGACAGAGGACACGGAGGTGAGTCTGGCATTTGACAAAGAGCGCCTGTACAAAAACATGGTAGACGCCAAAGCCGACTGGCTGTATGAGCTTCCTCAGTGGGACGCGATCTTTGATGGAGAGGAAAGGAAACGACTCTATAAAGAACAGAAGGCATCCGGAACGATCCGGAAGCCGAAGAAGATCGGGAGAAACGATCCATGTCCATGCGGCAGCGGAAAGAAATATAAAAAATGTTGCGGAAGAAATGTGTAAATGAAATATTATTTTCTGACCACAGGTATTTTGTGTGTTTTATACTATCTGATACTTATATGGCAATCACGGAAACTGAGATCGACTTTTGCAGTATTCTGGCTGTTTGCAGGCGGCGCGCATCTTATCATCGGGTGCGCGCCGCTTTCTGCATACATGTATACTGTTTTAACAGCAGTATGCGGTGTGGGATGGATCTGTCTTGTTATAGTTGAAATTCGGATTATCTCCGCTATGTTCTCCCGGTGTGACAGAAAAGCGGACTGTATTATAGTTCTGGGAGCGCAGGTAAAAGGAAAGAAAATTACCGATTCTCTGAAGAGGCGGCTGGATAAGGCTGTCTGGTATTTGAAGAAGTATCCGGATACGCGGGTCATTGTTTCAGGCGGACAGGGACCGGGGGAAGATATATCCGAGGCAGATGCAATGGCTGATTATCTGGTCAGCTCCGGGATCAGAAGTAAAAGAATCACAAGAGAAACCCGGTCCGCGTCGACCAGGCAAAATCTGAGATACAGCAAAAAATATACAGATTCCGAGCGGGAGTCTGTCGGAATCGTCACGAACGGGTTTCACATGTACCGGGCGCATATGATCGCTGTACAGGAAGGCTACCGGAATATTTATAAGATCCCCGCAAGCTCAAATCCGGTGTTTCAGCTTAATTATCTGATGAGAGAGTTTTTCGCGGTCATATACGCGCAGATAAAAATCAGATCAAAACGAGGAAAATAAAATGATAAACAGATTTGGATCAAATAAAACAGAACACTACATATTAAATAATGGCGTAGAAATACCTGCGATAGCATTCGGAACATATAAAGCGGCAGACAGTAAGAATGCGGATGTGATCAGGACGGCGATTGAGGCGGGATACAGATATTTCGATACAGCGTCATTCTATGGAACCGAGACATATCTTGCACAGGCTGTCAGAGAAAGCGGGATTTCCAGAGATGAGATATTTATCGCAAGTAAACTCTGGAAGACGGAGATGGGATATGAGAACGTTAAAGAAGCATTCGAACGCAGCCTGAAAAACCTGAATACAGATTATCTGGATCTGTATCTGATCCACTGGCCGCTTCCGGAACCGGGGTATAAAGACTGGAAAAAGCTGGATAAAGAGACGTGGAGGGCAATGGAAGAATTATATCAGACAGGAAAAGTACGAGCCATAGGTCTGAGCAATTTCCTTCCTCATCATATCGAAAACATTCTTGAAGACTGTACAGTCAGACCTGCGGTCGATCAGATCGAGTATCATCCCGGTTACAGTCAGGAGGCTGCCGTACAGTACTGCAGGGACAGAAATATCATTGTTCAGGCGTGGAGTCCGATCGGCCGTCAGCGGGTGCTGGAAGAACCGCTGGTGCTGAAGCTGGCCGGGAAATACGAGGTATCGCCGGCGCAGATCTGCCTGAAGTTTGCGGTCCAGAGAGGAATCATTCCCCTGCCGAAATCATCTTCCGCAGAAAGAATGAAAGAAAATCTTGACCTGTATTCTTTTGAGATGGAGAAGGAGGATATTTGGCGGCTGGCAACAATGCCTCAGATCGGATGGTCGGGAGAACACCCGGACCGGGAACGTGTCAGAATTTGATGCGAAAGTATAATTTACGGGATAAAGGGCATAATGATCCTGAGTCTGAAGAAAGAGGAGGTATCAATATGCCGGAATTAAAATGTACGGTACAGACATGTGTACACAATCAGCAGTATCTCTGCGCCCTTGACAAAATCCAGGTGGGCGGGGAGAATGCAAAGAACCCGCAGGAAACATGCTGTGACAGTTTTCAGGAGAGAAGAGAAGGAAGTTATAATTCTATGAATTCTATGAATGATGCATCCGACCGTTCCGCTATTGACTGCAAAGCGGCAAACTGTATGTATAATGAGCAGTGCAAATGTCATGCGGGCAAGATCAGCGTTGAAGGCGGAAGCGCGAAAACAGCGGATGCTACGGAATGTGCCACATTCCAGTGCCACTGCGGATGATCCATGGACAACAGAAAAGGAAGAAAAGTGCCGGGCAGAAATAAAAAATGCCCGGTTTTTTAGCGGTTGACTGTCAAAGGAAGTAAGCGTTATAATCTTATTATCGCAGTCCGGCGGGGAATATATGCCGGAAATACATAATGACAGAAGAGGAGAGCTGTTATGCCGATTCGAGTACAAAATGATCTTCCGGTAAAAGAGATACTGGAACAGGAAAATATATTTGTGATGGATGAGTACAGGGCTGCCCATCAGGATATCCGCCCTTTGAGTATCGGGCTTCTCAACCTGATGCCTCTCAAAGAAGATACGGAGCTTCAGATCCTGCGCTCCCTGTCCAATACACCGATCCAGGTAGATGTGACTTTTGTACGGATGACCAGTCATGTCTCAAAAAACACGTCTACGAGTCATATCTATAAATTTTATGAGCCTTTTGAGAGTATCTGTGACAAAAAATTTGACGGCTTTATCATTACAGGAGCTCCGGTAGAACAGATGCCTTTTGAGAAGGTAGACTACTGGGAAGAGCTGAAAACGATCATGGAATGGACGAAGACAAATGTGACGTCTACACTTCATTTGTGCTGGGGAGCTCAGGCGGGTATTTACTATCATTATGGGATCGATAAGGCAGACCTGCCGAAGAAACTTTCCGGGGTTTACCGCCATCGGGTGAGAAACCGTAAGATTCCGCTGGTGCGAGGCTTTGATGATATCTTTATGGCGCCTCATTCCAGACATACAGAAGTGCCCAAGGATCTTCTGGAGGCGGATGAAAGGATCACTATACTGGCGGATTCCGAAGAGGCGGGTGTGTTTCTGTGTATGGCGAAGGAGGGACGGCAGATCTTTGTCATGGGACATCCGGAATACGACCGCATGACTTTGGACTCGGAGTATAAGAGAGATATGCGAAGAGGCCTAAACCCGCAGATCCCGGAAAACTATTATCCGGACAACAATCCGGATAATAAGCCGTTTTTAACGTGGCGGTCACATGCGAACAATCTGTATACAAACTGGATCAATTATTACGTATATCAGGCAACTCCGTACGACCTGTATAAAGCCCAGATGTAAACGCCTGAAAAAATAAGTAATATTTCTTTAAT
>CAZJRY010000150.1:0-4287 GCA_964548625.1 uncultured Mediterraneibacter sp. | reverse complement strand
CAAGTGACTCCGAGGGGAATCGAACCCCTGATTCCAGCGTGAGAGGCTAGCGTCTTGACCGCTTGACCACGGAGCCTTATCATTATCCGCTGTGTGATTTCCCTCACAGCGAATAATATCATATCATATGTTCTGACAAGATGCAAGTACTTTTTTTATTTTTTTATCCCGGTCCTCCGGAGTCCATCCGGAGTCAGGTGGCGGATCCCTCCTCTTTCTTTTCTCCCGCCGTCTTTTCCGCCGAAAGCCCTGCCGCTGTCTCCGGTCTCACCATGATCCGCAGCGCCTGCCTGTTATTCCGCACGGCGACTTTCTCATGGCTGCCCCCGTATTCGCCGTCGAGCGTCCACGGGATCGCTTCCGCGGATTCGAACCTTACGCAGCCGGATTTAAACGAATATATGCGTTCCGGGTTGATCTGTCTGAGCATGATCGCCCCCAGCAGATCGTTCAATTCCATGGCGTTTTTAGGAGTCTTTATGAGGGTCACTTCGAATTCTCCGTCGTCAAATATGACGTCCGGCCCGATGATCCCCGTAAATCCGCCCACTGACCTTGAATTCGTGACCATCCCGTAGATGAATTCGTCTTCCAGCTCCTCACCGTCATGTGTCACCCGTATCTTATAGGACGGGATATTGAAGATCCTTTTCGCGCCCTCAAGGACATACGCCAGATGTCCCAGAATGTTCTTCATGCTCTGCTTTGTCTCATAGGACACATCTGTAAAAAGCCCGAACGCGGCAATGTAAATAAAATAATCCTCGTTAAACCTTCCCACGTCGCAGGAGAAGGGCACGCCGTTCACTGCGGTATCCGCCGCCGCGAGGATGTCTTTCGGGATACCGAGACTGGAGGCGAAATCATTTGTCGTGCCGGCCGGAATATAACCCAGCGGCGCTTTATACTTCCTTGTCCGCATACCCCTGACCACTTCGTCCAGAGTGCCGTCTCCGCCGCAGCAGACGATCAGGTCATATCCGTCCGGACAGGATTCCATCTTTTCGGTGGCGTCGCGGTATCTCTGCGTCGGGTATGCCGTCACCTCGTATCCCGCCTTGGTGAAATGATCGAGGACGTCTGAAAGCTTCGGTTTAAGCGTTCCTGTGCCCGCGTTCGGATTATAGATAAACAACATCTTTTTCAACATCTTTTTTATCTGAGTCCCGCCGGATGGATAACCGGCAGGAGCCACCCCCTCCGAGCCTATTTCACTTTATCCGCAAAAAATGTCCTGATCCCTTCCGCCGCTTTTCTTTCATCTTCACCATCGGTCACTACGGTGATCTTCTCTCCGTTCTCAAGGCTCAGGCTCATCATCCCCATAATACTCTTGGCATTGATGTTCTTTCCGCCGATCTGAATGTACACTTTACTCGCGTACTGACTCGCCTCCTGTACGAGCAGCGCGATCGGTCTTCCGTCAAATCCGTCTTCTGTCTTAACTACAACAGGTGTTTTAATCATAATAGTCCTCCTTGTTCCTGCCTTACCTTATCTGCCATTTCACTGAGTCTGCGCAGTCTGTGATTGATACCGGACTTTCCCACCGGAGGATCGAGCATCTCTCCCAGTTCTTTCAGCGTGGCGTCCGGATTTTCAAGACGGACGGCCGCCGCTTCCACCAGATTCGCCGGCATGCGGTCAAATCCCACCGTGTCTCTGAGGTATGTAATATCCTCGATCTGTTTCACAGATGCCGAAACAGTCTTATTGATATTGGCGGTCTCGCAGTTCACCTTCCTGTTTACAGAATTTCGCATCTCCTTTAAGATCCTGACATTCTCAAGTTCCATCAGAGCCGCGTGCGCTTCCATTATGTTAAGGATATCTACTATCTGAGAACCTTCTTTCAGATATACAACATAGGACTTCTTACGCCTCACGATCTTGGCGTCCAGTCCGAAGCTGCGGATCACTTCACGGATCTTCTCCGCCGCCTCCTGTAATGAGCAGACGATCTCGAAATGATAGGACTTCTTCGGATCGCTCATAGAGCCCGAAGCCTGATATGCCCCCCGCAGGAACGCTCTCTTACAGCATGTCTGCCGGATTACAAGAGAGCTGAACGGATGGATACCGTCTGCGTCCGTATGACCGCCTGTCATCTTTGTTGCCTGAAGTATGCGGAACACGTCCTCATGCCGTTTCACGACAATCGCGTATGACACACTTTGTTTCGCAATATTTCTTCTCACAAGGATATCAGTTCTAATATTAAATGTTTTTTCTATCAATGTAAAGACTTTTCTTGCAACTGGAAAATTTTCCAAATGGATTTTTATAACGCGCCGGCCGGACCTGCCGGAGACGACCGTGCCGCACAGGCCGATAAAAGCCGCCAGTTCCGCGATCTGACAGTGTCGCGCCGGACTGATATTGCCTGCCAGTTCTTCCCTGACTTTTCCGGAAAAAGACATATTCTCACTCTTTTCTTTTTGTGACGGCGTCTTTGCCGATATCCCTGTGCTCGATCCGGACGCCGTAATTTTCCTGTCTGTCCAGCTTCCGGTACAGAGCGTTCGCAAGGGTAACGGATCTGTGCTTTCCGCCCGTGCAGCCGATCGCTATGATGAGCTGGTTCTTTCCTTCCAGAATGTAATTCGGAATGAGGAAATCAACCATATCTGTCAATTTGTCAAGAAATACCCGCGCCTTTTCATTTTCCATAACATAGTCCTGGACCTCCGGGTCATTTCCGGTCTTCTCTTTCAGTTCGTCGATATAATAGGGATTGGGCAGGAAACGCACGTCAAATACAAGATCCGAATCCCGCGGGATACCGTACTTGAAGCCGAAAGACATGACCGTGATGTACAGATTGCAGAAGCTCCTGCCCTTTACGAAGATTTTCTCCAGCTCCAGCTTCAGCTCTCTGGTCAGCATCCTGCTTGTATCCAGGATATATGTCGCCCGCATCTTCAGGAACATGATCTTTTCGCGTTCCCTCGCGATCCCCGTGTCGATCCTGCCGGAGCCGCTGAGAGGATGCTGGCGCCTTGTCTCTTTATATCTCTTGACCAGCACATCATCCTGCGCGTCCAGAAACAGGATCTCATAGCTGACCTCTTTTTCGTCCATATCGTCAAGAACTTTCTGCAGCCCGCCGAAATCCTGCCCGCCGCGCACGTCGATTCCCAGCGCGATCTTCTTTATCTTTTCCTCCGGGACGCTAAACATCTCCACAAAACGGGTAAGCAGGGGGATCGGCAGATTATCCACGCAGAAGTACCCCATGTCTTCCAGCATCTTCAGCGCTGTCGATTTGCCCGCTCCGGACATTCCCGTTACGATCACCAAACGCATCTGTCAAAATCTCCTATCTTTTTTACTTCCGGCTCCAGCATTACGCCCGAATTCATCTCAACCCGGCGGGCTACCGTTTCCATCAGTTCCGACACCTCCCGGGCGGTCGCGCCGCCCAGATTGATCACGAATCCGCAGTGTTTCTCCGACACCTGAGCATTGCCCACGCGGAATCCCCTCAGCCCCGCGTCTTCGATCAGCTTGCCCGCGAAATATCCTTCCGGTCTCTTAAATGTACTTCCGGCGCTGCCGAATTCAAGCGGCTGCTTTGATACCCGCATTTCTCTCAATTCATCCATTTTCGCGCGTATCTCTTCTTTATCCCCCTCTCTGAGAGCGAGCTCCACCCCGGTCACTACATAGTCCATCCTCGAGACGATACTGGTGCGGTAGCCCATCCTCATCTCCGAGACGGGGAGCGTCAGCATCCTGCCCTCCTGAGTAAGTACCTCGGCGCTTCTGAGCACCTGTTTCATCTCGCCGCCGTACGCGCCCGCATTCATGCGCACCGCGCCTCCCAGCGTGCCCGGGATGCCGGACGCGAACTCGAGCCCCTCAAGTCCGGCCTCATATGCCGCGGAAGCCGCTTTTGATAAAAGGGCGCCGGCCTGCGCGCGAATGATCCTGCCCTCCACCTGTATATCTCTCATATTCCTGAATACCTGTATGATAACTCCCCGATAGCCTTTGTCGCTGACCAGAAGATTGCTTCCGTTTCCTATTATATAGTACGGAACATCCTTCTCCAAGCACAGCTCCATGATCCTTCTGATCTCCCCGGCAGAGGACGGCATGACAAAGTAATCGGCCGGTCCTCCGATGCGAAATGTGGTGTGTTCCGACATCGGCTCGTCCTGCAGGACATTTTTATCTCCGGTAATGGCGCAAAGTTCATTATACAGATTCATAAATATACCCCGTTTCTTAATTCTATGCATATTCGTCACATTATTATAATCCAACCGCGCAGGGATGTAAAGC
>CAZJRY010000149.1:0-4374 GCA_964548625.1 uncultured Mediterraneibacter sp. | reverse complement strand
ATGGCCGAATAGATTCCTGTATCGAAAACATAAACATACCTCCCATTAGTTTTATTCTGAACTTCCCTGATTTTTAACACTCAATTGTATAACGCTCGATTTTTCAAGGAATTTCCGTAAATTGCGGGCTAATAACGAAGGTGCAATTAACCCTCATTATTTTGCTCTTGGATTCCCATAAAACACTGTATTTACAAGTCCTTTTTTGATTGAGTGTTAAAAATAACAGGAAGTTAAGATTTATAGTCATATTGTATCATAGTATGACTATGTTTTCAATAATTCAAAATATTCCTCACATTTCCCGTTGGCTCTTCTCTGCTGATATTTTTAATCATATCCTGCATGAGCAACATTCCAATCTGTATCCCTATCTCCATGTACACACTGGCAGTTTCACTTGTAACTTCATTTGACAGATCAAGCAGTTCAGACGCCGGATCCTTATCATATTTTGCCACAGCTTTTTCAAACCTCATATATGGCTCTTCCAGCCTTTCTTCATAGCTTCTGTCATCCGGATCCGGACCTTTACCGAATAGAAGGTAATCAGCAATGCCCCGGATCGTTGCCTTTTCAAAAATTTCATGTATGTAATTCAATATTTTTCACTCTCCGTTCCTTTTTCTCTACGAAAGAATAAATCCCATTACTCTGCTTCGGATTTCTTCCAGAATTACTTCCACCGCCGTACCAACAAATAGCAGTGCAAACAGGATCAAATACAATGTGATCAGTATCCCTGCCTGTATCCAGTCCTGATAGCAGACAAGAACGCCTATCAGAAGCAATATGAGGATAAAAGCCGCAATCGTTCTGCCAAAGTTGTATATGCCGACGATGAGACTTACAATCACTCCGGCAACAGCCAATAGCAGCCATACAGGTATCAGTATAAGCTTCAGTGGAAGCTTTACCAAAAATATTAAGAAACGCATAAATTGTCCACCTTTCTCGATCAAACTACAAACTGTGGCATATCATGGTTCACCTCTGCAGTATAATATCCGTCAATGGTGCTGGGAGCGTTAAACAATGCCGCCAGAAGATATTTCTTGATATTTTTTACCTTGGTCGTATTTTTCCGAAAGCACTCCATGACATACTCAATGTGAGCATATTTCAATTTCATAAACTTACTTTTCACAAGTTCCGCAGGATACCAGCTGCTGGCAATTAAAATCCTGTCATTCTGGCATAACACAGTTTCCAGGATCAGTTCATAAATTCCCTGCACAAGCGCTTTATCCAGAGGATATGCAGCCAACAACGCATCAAAGTCCATATTTTCCCTTATCAGCTCTTCATATGCCGTCAAAATAGATTTCCCATCAGGATCAAATCCCATCCCCTCAGATTGGATTTGATCAGATTCATTATCACTCTGTTTATTATAACTGATATTAGTATAATTAGGGTTTGAAATGTAAACTTCTTGAAGTTTATTTTCAGGACTTCTTGAAGTTTGATTTTGGGACTTCTTGAAGTTTACATTATAAACTTCTTGTGAACCGTTGTCTTCCTCATAAGTTTGATTTATAAACTTCTCTTCTGATCCGGATCCCGTTTCGTTCAGTGTTTGTCCCTCTTTTGTTATTTCTTCTTTCATCACAAATGATTTTACATAGATAATATTGGTTTTTCCAAATCCCTGCCTTTTCTTCTCGATCAGGCCGATCCCTGTCTCGCTGTCCAACTCCTGCAGAGATTTAATGGCCTTATTTCTTCCGCAATTCAGCAATTCCATGATATCCTCAATGGAAAAGTAGATATAAGCCCTGTTTTCGGCATCAAACCACTGGTTTTTTATAGATAATGACATCCTGTCCAGCATCAGGCCATAAAGGATCTTTGCATCACTGGATAAGCAGCGGAAATACTCATCCCGAAATAATGCTTTCGGTATTCTGTAAAAACTGTATTGATCAGCCTGCGTACCGTAAAAATATTGAAATGATACTTTTTTATCCATATGTTCCTCCTTTCTCAATATTTCTGAAGTTCCGTTTTCAGCACCTCTGGAATCACGCTGCCACAAATTGTTTTATGTATAAGAGGTTCGGCATTCCGGATCCCCGGATCTGTTTTTCAACCAATCCTTTTCGCTCTAATTCAGCCAGACACTCCATTGCCTTTTTTCTGGTAATATGCATATCATTCTGTATTTCAGCAATAGGATAAATAACATAAACTCTGGTTTGGTTATCTATCCATTTATTTTTTATGGACATTGCCATACGATCCAATAGCAGACCATATAACATCTTGGCTTGAATTGTCAGTTCTGAAAACTGATTGTCTGTAATTAACAATTTCGGAATTCTGATGAATGAATACTGATCTGCGCTTGATCCATAAAAATATCTAAACTTCATAGGATTATCCCTCCTGTCTTTTTGTCCATTCCTCCAATAATGTTTCAATCACCTTTTCCATCTCTTCCTGTGAATATTCCGGTGGAAAATATCTTGTCAGCTTCTTTTCTGTTAACGTGATTTTCCGGTTCTTTTTTTTCGGGGCAATAGCATTATTAAAAATAGAAATCATAAAGGTTTGACTTACTTTTTCCGTCTCTAACTGTTTCCGTAATGCTGTAATCTGAATGGGTTTGATAAAGCCATTATCCCGGATATATTCATAAATCCATTTCTGTATTTCTTTGTCTATATAGGAGATATCGACGGCAACTGTAAACTGAAGTTTTTTATCATCTACCAGATTTAATAATTCAGGAATAAGTTCTGTAAGTCGTATATATCTTTTTACTTGTGTTCCCGAAATACCGTTACTTTCACCCACTTTCCAAGCTGCTAACTTTGGACCATTTTGGTCCGAAGTTAAATCTCTTCTAGTTCCTTGTCTTTTTATTGCGTCCATTTTCATCTTAAAGGCAAATGCTTTTTCACTAGGCAGTAACTCTTCCCTCTGGATATTTGCATCTACCATTGCAATTACCGCCTCATCATCTGTCATTTCTCTGACGATAGCCGGAATAGTAGAAAGGCCCGACAGCTTTGCAGCATGCATTCTCCGGTGTCCGGAAATCATTTCGTATTGGTTTTCCATTGCAGGTCGAATCAATACCGGCGTTATTACACCATTTTCTCTGACACTTTCTACCAGATCCTGCATTTTATCATCATCAATCACTTTAAAAGGATGTCCTGCAAATGGATGAATACTTGCAATATCGATTTCCATTGCGGATTCTTCATTGACAACACCAAGTAATTCATCAATGCCTGATAACTTAATCTTCTCACCGCTTCTATTTCTCATTACTTAAAACCTCCTGTGTCAGATTACTGTATGCATTGGATACTTTACTCTTAGGACTGTGGGAATAAATGCTTATCCCTTCCGCACTTGTTTCTGCCGCTTTTACAGATAAAGGTATAATATTATCAAAGATCTTTATCTTTGTTCCATAAGTTTCCCGTAACTTTAAGGCAATATCTTTTGCATAGTTTGTTCTGAAATCCACCATTGTCAGAAGAATCCCGTCGATCATCAGATTCCGGTTTAATCTTTTTTTCACCATATGGATTGTCTTGATCAGTTGTTCTAATCCTTTTACAGGAAGATAAGCCGCCTGTACCGGAATAATCACTGAATCCGAGGCAACCAGTGAATTAATCGTCATAATTCCCAGACTGGGCATGCAGTCAATTATGATATAATCGTATCTTGATCGCATCATCTCAATGTAATCTTTTAAGATAAGCTCTCTGCTCATCACATTTCCCATAAGAACTTCCAAAGCGGAAAGTTCTATGTTCCCGGGAAGCAGATCAATATTCTCTTCATGATGCAGTATGCCATCGGAAGGATCTACGTCTTCGCCATTGATCACAGCAGTCAGGATATTTGCTAATGTAACATGGATCTCATCCGGTTCCACATAACCAAGGCTTGCAGTCAGGCTGCCTTGTGGATCCGCATCGATCAGCAGAACTTTCTTCCCGGTTCGTGCTAATCCTATTCCCAGATTGACCGCCGTTGTCGTTTTGCCAACTCCGCCTTTTTGATTTGCGATTGAAATAACTCTAAACATATTCTTTCCTCCTAAATTACTGTTCCCAGTACTCTTCTGCCCAAAGTTTCAATATTGCAAGAATTTCCCGTTTCATTTTTTCCGGTGTATAGCTTGTCGGAAAATATCGATGAAGCTGTTCATTTGTAAAGGTTACCCTAGAGATTTCTCCCTTCTTTATTTCACTCATAATATCTTCCATTTTTTCCTTTGTGAGACTTCCGGACTTACTTAATTTTTTCATCCGCTGAGCTTGCGACAAAGACGGAGTTGACTGTGCGTAATCCATAGCATCAAGAAGCTGCTTTTGCTCCTCCATTTTCAAAGATGCTATCTCTACT
>CAZJRY010000148.1:0-4478 GCA_964548625.1 uncultured Mediterraneibacter sp. | reverse complement strand
GTCTGTCAGAGCGATAAGAAAGCGGAGATTTTTCTGTAAATCAGTTCGTGTTTATTGAACAAACACCGCTGTAATAGTAAAGTCATACTGATCGAATAGCGGACGCAGAAAATCAAACAGATACAGCTGATTTGATGCGCCTTTCGGAACAATCGGGATTGTGATGCTGACGGTGACTGTGGAGAAAGGTTAGATAAACTTTAACCCTGAGATATAGCGTTGATTAGCCGGACGGACTTGTTTGAGCATCGCGAGTTGTGCGTCCGGCTGATCGTTTTTAGCTATATTTCAGGGTTATTAGTTTTTCTTCCTTTTGTAACCGGAGCAGGAAGCATTACGATTCCGACTGTTCCGAATACGTAAGTCAATCCTCTGTATCCGATTGATTTTCGGACGATTTATCATGGGATGTCTCTCCGACAAACACGAATCTCACTCTTTGCGGCGCAGTATATCGTACTCTTCCGGAACTGTTTCCAGTTCCACCCACAGTATCTGTTTGGAATGCGGCGCACTCTCCTGCTCTTCGCCGTCTTCATTGAGGATCCTATTTACAGTCACTTCCACATTGCGGCCGTCCGGCTTCATGATCTCGATAATCTCGCCCACAGAAAACTTGTTTCTCTGCTCGATCCTGCACAGTCCGTCTTTCGTTTCGCCTACAATCCCGAGATACGTATACTCTTTGTTGTATGTGTTGCTGTCATAGATCTGTGTATTCTCATCCGGTTTTCCAAAGAAAAATCCTGTGGTGAACTGACGGTAGGTACAGTTGGAGATCTGATCCAGATACCACGGCATATTTTTGCGGTACAGTTCCGGATCTTTCTGATAGTCGTCAATTGCTTTCCGGTAAGTCCGGGCTACCGTAGCCACGTAGAGCGCGGTCTTCATCCTTCCCTCGATCTTAAAGCTGTCGATCCCGGCGTCGATGAGCTCCGGAATATATTCGATCATGCACAGATCTTTTGAGTTGAAGATATATGTGCCGCGCTCGTTCTCGTAGACCGGCATGTACTCTCCCGGCCTTGTCTCTTCCACCACCGCATATTTCCAACGGCACGGGTGCGTACAGGCGCCGCGGTTGGCGTCCCTTCCGGTAAAATAATTGCTCAGGAGGCATCTGCCGGAATAGGAAATGCACATCGCTCCATGGATAAATGTCTCGATCTCCAGATCCTCCGGGATATTTGCGCGCAGTTCTTTCAATTCTTTCATGGACAGTTCTCTTGCCGACACCACGCGGCATGCCCCCTGACGGTACCAGAAGTTATAAGTTCCGTAATTGGTATTATTTGCCTGCGTGCTGATATGCCGCTCGATTTCCGGACAGACTTCTTTCGCGATATCAAACACTCCCGGATCCGCTATGATGAGCGCGTCCGGTTTTATCTCTTTTAACTCTTCAAAATACTCCCTTATCCCCGGCAGATCATCGTTGTGGGCGAGGATATTTGCCGTCACATACACCTTAACACCGCGTTCATGGGCAAACGCGATCCCCTCCTTCATATCTTCCATGGAAAAGTTCTTTGCTTTGGCCCGCAGGCCGAATGCCTCGCCGCCGATATATACCGCGTCAGCGCCGAAGATCACGGCTGTTTTCAGCACTTCCGGGCTGCTCGCCGGGATCAGTAATTCAGGATGTCTGCTCATCTTATCTGTCCTTTCCTGCCCTGGGACGGGCTATGTCGTTTATGTCTCTTCTGTCCGCTTATCCGGATTTTTTTCACTCACTTTGTCCGGCTGCTTTTTGATACTCACCGCTACGCCGTCTCCCAGAGGGATGATCGAAGTCGTGAGCGCGTCATTGTGTTTCAGTTCGTAGAGGTATTCCCTCATACGGGCATGGATCGTCCGGTTTCTCCGTTCAACGGCAAACCTTGATTCTATCACGTCCCCGTCCTGCATTACATTGTCTGAGACAAGACATCCGCCTGTTGACAGAAGGCGCAGGACATCCGGAAGATAATGGATATACTGCCCTTTGGCAGCATCCATAAAGATAAAGTCATAAGGATCATCCAGAGTTTTCAGGACTTCCGCAGCATCCCCCTCGATCAGAGTGATCTGCTCTTCCTTTCCCGCACGGAGGAAGTTTTCCCGGGCAACAGGGATCCGCTTCTCATAGTTTTCAATGGTCGTGATCCGGCATTCTTCCGGCACGTATTCACTCATCAGCAGCGCCGAGAATCCTACTGCGGTCCCGACTTCCAGCACGCGTGCAGGCTTTTTCAGCATCAGAAGGACCTTGAGAAAACTCTGCATCTCCCTTCGTATGACCGGTACGTCCGCCGCCCTCGCTTCACTCTCTATGGTCTCCAGTATTTCACTGTTCTTTGTATCCAGTGAATTGATAAAAGTGACGATGCGTTCATCTACTATCATAAAATCATACCCTTATCCGCCACAGATGCACAGAGAACATTCTCTGTGCATCTGAATTGTTTCAATATTTCCAATATACCCTGCATCAGACGTCTACATCCATGATGATCGGGATAACCATAGGTCTTCTCTTTGTCTTCTTCCAGATATAATCATTCATCGCATCACGGATCGTTAGCTTGATCTTGTTCCAGTCAGTATGACGTCCGTTCAGACATTTATAAAGCGCATCAGACACCGCCTTCCGCGCATCCTCCATGAGCTGTTCTGATTCTCTGACATATACGAAACCGCGGGATACTATATCCGGTCCCGCAAGCAGACGATTTGTCCTGCGCTCCAGTGTAAGGACCACGATGATGATACCGTCCTCGGCCAGATGCTGGCGGTCCCTGAGTACGATATTGCCCACATCGCCCACTCCGAGACCATCTACAAGCACGGCTCCTGTATGCACCTTGTCCACGATCTTCGCGGACTCATCGTCCATTTCCAGCACATCGCCGGACTGGATGATAAATATATTTTCTTTCGGAATTCCGAGCATCCTCGCCACCCCCGCATTCGCTTTGAGATGGCGGTACTCGCCGTGTACCGGGATCGCGTATTTCGGTTTTACAAGGGAATAGATCAGTTTCAGTTCCTCCTGACAAGCATGTCCCGATACATGCGTGTCCTGGAAGATGACTTCCGCGCCTTTGGCGGAAAGTTCATTGATCACCCGTGATACAGCTTTTTCATTTCCGGGAATCGGATTGGAACTGAGGATGATCGTGTCATTCGGCTGGATCGTCACCTTTCTGTGGATATCCGCCGCCATCCTTGAAAGCGCGGCCATGGACTCTCCCTGGCTTCCTGTGGTGATCAGGACCATTTTCTCCGGCGGGTAATTCTTCATCTCATCGATTTCGATCAGCGTATTTTCCGGTACATTCAGATATCCCAGCTCCGATGCCGTGGAGATGATGTTTACCATGCTCCGCCCCTCTACAACTACTTTCCTTCTGTATTTGTAGGCAGAATTGATAATCTGCTGCACACGGTCTACATTCGAAGCAAACGTCGCGATGATCAGCCTTGTATTCTGATGCTCCGCAAAAATATGGTCAAATGTGATACCCACTGTCCTCTCGGACTGTGTAAATCCCTTTCTCTCCGCATTCGTACTGTCTGACATCAGCGCGAGGACGCCTTTCTTCCCGATCTCCGCAAATCTCTGAAGATCGATGGCATCGCCGAATACCGGCGTATAATCCACTTTAAAGTCTCCCGTATGCACGACCACTCCTGCCGGCGAATGGATTGCCAGGGCAGACGCATCCTGAATACTGTGGTTTGTCTTGATAAACTCAATCCGGAATTTTCCGAGATTGACAGACTGCCCGTGCCGGACGATCTTGCGTCTTGTGCTGCGCAGAAGATTATGTTCTGTCAGTTTGTTCTCGATGATACCCATTGTCAGCTTCGTTGTATAGATAGGAAGATTGATCTCCTTTAATACATAAGGCAGGGCGCCGATATGATCCTCATGTCCGTGGGTGATAATAAACCCTTTCACCTTAGCCGCGTTATCCTTTAGGTATGTCACATCCGGGATCACGAGATCGATCCCCAGCATGTCATCCTCAGGAAAGGCAAGACCGCAGTCCACCACAACAATACTGTCCTCATATTCAAAGGCAGTGATGTTCATGCCGATCTGTTCCAGCCCCCCCAACGGTATAATACGCAATTTCCCTCTTTTCTCTTTTTTCAAAAACAGCACCTCCATTATGATTTATGTATCACATTACTTCCGGGCACAAAAAGAACAGCAGTATACTCCGGCTGCTTTTATAAAAAAGACAGTTAATTCTGTTTTTTCATGCATTCCTTACAGAAACCATAGAACTTCAGTTCATGATCCAGGACATGAAATCCGGTAATTTCCTCGATATGATGCTCCAGATCATCCAGAAGATCATCTGTAAAAGGAATTATTTTATTACATTTCCTGCATATCAGATGATGATGGTTATGCCGCGCGTCACCTTTTATCAGGTGCCCGATCTCATACCGCACACATCCGTCATCCAGATTGATCCTGTCTA
>CAZJRY010000147.1:0-4539 GCA_964548625.1 uncultured Mediterraneibacter sp. | reverse complement strand
TATTAAATACAATAAATTATGGATAATTGATTTAATTTATTCTATCATAAGTACGCTGTTTTTTGTGTAAAATAATAGATAATGGCGAAAATTGTAAAAAATGCATAATCATAAAAAGATGATAAAAAAAGAGTGAACTCGGTTAACAGCAAATACAAAATATGGTATACTCATAAATAACAAAACCAACTAATGGGGGCTATTCGTGATGAGAGGTGAACAACAGGTTGAGGCTGCGCTTAAGAGTTACGAGGACGTCGATAGCTGGAAGACAGTTATCTTCCTTTATAACGCAGCTTTAAAAGAAGTGGGCACAAAGCTGGAAATTTTAAATGATGAGTTCCAGCACGTACATCAGTATAACCCGATCGAGCATATCAAAACCCGGATCAAGACGCCGGAGAGTATTGTCAAGAAGCTGAAGCGCTACGGATATGAGACTTCGATTGAAAATATGGTCAGATATATAAATGACATTGCAGGCGTAAGGCTGATCTGTTCTTTTACGTCTGATATCTATCGTTTGGCTGAGATGATCGGAAACCAGAGTGATCTTAAGGTACTCTCGATCAAAGATTACATAAAGAACCCGAAAGAGAGCGGTTATAAAAGCTACCATATGCTCGTATCGGTTCCGATCTTTCTGTCAGACAGTGTAGTGGATACGAAAGTGGAAATTCAGATCCGTACGATCGCGATGGATTTCTGGGCAAGTCTGGAGCATAAGATTTATTATAAATTCGAGGGAAATGCTCCGGAATATATCAGCAGGGATCTTCGTGAATGCGCGAAGATGGTATCGGAACTGGATGAAAAGATGCTGTCTCTTAACGAGGCGATCCAGGAGTGTATTCTTCAGCAGAACAACAGAGATAATATGGACGATGTGTTGGAAAATGTGATCGGAAACAGGAAAGAACAGTCGAAACTCAGGGCGAACGGAACCCAAGGTTAGGGCTGATGAAAAATGTGCCGAATGAACCGGGCTATGTCAGCCCTTTTTTCCGGCGGCAGGAATAGACTTTTATATTTCTTGATTTTGTGTGGAAAATCAATCATTTAAAGAGATGGTTGTGGAGAAGTAGTATGGAATATTTGGCACATATTGCCGGTGACCGTGAGCAGTCTGTAAAAAATCATTTATTCGGAACTGCCGGACTTGCGAGCCACTTTGCAGGGAAATTTGGGAAATCAGACTGGGGATATTTCTGCGGTATGCTCCATGACATTGGAAAGTACTCCCTTGCATTTCAGGAGAAGATAAAAAATAACAGCGATAGACGAGTGGATCATTCTACTGCCGGGGCAAAAGTTTGTTTTGAAAAAGGCGGGGTGTACGGGTTTATGAGCTACTGTATTGCCGGACATCATTCGGGGCTGCCTGATCATGGGAGCTCTTCCGATGCGGAAAATGCGCCTACATTGGAGGGCAGAAAACGGAAACAGATCGAGGATTACAGCGCTTTTAAAAGTGAAATAAAGATTCCGGAAATAAATACACTCCCATTTGATCCATTAAAAGTGCCAGATCCGGATTTTTCATTAAGTGTGTTTATCAGGATGCTGTACTCTTGTCTGGTGGATGCGGATTTTCTGGATACGGAAAGCTTCATGAAGAATGGACAGACGCTGAGAGATGCAGGAGAAGATATAGGAGTTCTTCTGGAAAGACTAAAAGATTATGTGGCAGATTGGCTGCAGAATGAAGATAAGGACACTGTAAATGGAAGAAGAACAGAAATACTCAGACACTGTTTCGAAAAAGGAGTAAGCGAAAGAGGAATATTCCAGCTTACCGTGCCGACAGGCGGTGGAAAAACAATTGCATCTCTGGCATTTGCACTGCAGCATGCGATGGAAAATCACATGGATCGTGTAATTTATGTAATTCCGTATACAAGTATCATTGAGCAGAATGCAGAGGTATTCCGTAGGATACTGGGAGATCAGAACGTGCTGGAAAATCACTATAATGTGGATTATGAAAGCTCGGAGGAATTAAAGCCCCTGCAGCTTGCATCGGAAAATTGGGACAAGCCGGTGGTGGTGACGACGAATGTGCAGTTTTTTGAGTCCTTGTTTGCAAATAAGTCCTCCAGATGCAGAAAGTTACATAATATAGCCAACAGCGTTATCATATTTGACGAAGCGCAGATGTTTCCTACAGACTATCTGAGACCCTGTATTGCCATGATGGAGGAATTTGTTGGAAATTTCTGTTCCAGTATCGTACTCTGTACAGCAACGCAGCCTGCTCTGACTTCTTTTCTTCAGAGAAAACTTTCTGTCACTGAACTCTGCCCGCGGGTAGAAGAACAATTCCGCTTTTTTGAGAGAGTAACTTTCAAAAATATCGGGACAGTTTCAGAAAAGGAATTGATCGAAAAATTGGAGCAGGAAGCTCAGGCGCTCTGTATTGTCAACACGAAGAAACGGGCACAGAGAATCTATCAGACGATGAAAGGTGAAGGCGTATTCCACCTGTCTACGACGATGTATCCGAAACACAGACGACGGATTCTGGAAAAAATCAGAAAGCTGGTGAAAGACGGGGAGAAATGTATCCTGATTTCGACCAGTCTCGTGGAGGCAGGGGTTGATCTTGACTTTTGCGCTGTGTATAGGCAACTGGCGGGAGTTGATTCTATGATCCAGGCGGCAGGCAGATGCAATAGGGAAGGAAAGCGGGATGCGGATGAAAGCTTTGCTTATATTTTTCAATTTGAAGAAAAAGAGCATATTCCCGGTCAGCAGCTCCAGATTGATGTATCAAAGATGTTGCTTTCAGAGAATGAGGATGTCTCATCATTGCACGGGATAGAAAAATATTTTGAAGCACTGTATCATTTTCGTGGGGAGAGTCTGGACAAAAAGAAGATTCTCGAGGAGTTTAAAGGGAAAAGATATAAGTATAATTATGCCAAGGTGGCACAGGAGTTTAAACTGATAGAGGAAAATACATTGACCGTCTTTGTCAGCAGAGAGGAAGAGGCGGAAGAACTCCTTCAACAGATCAAATGTCAGGGATATACAAAGTCGGGGATGCGAAAAGCAGGCCAGTATTGTGTTCAGTTATATGAAAATGATATCCAGAAACTTCAGGGGGCAGGAATGCTCAGACCGATATCTGAGGACATTGAAAATTTTTTTGAACTTGCTGACAAGGGGCAGTATTCAGAAGAGATTGGGCTGGATCTTGGCATAGAGTCGGGGATGGCTGTACTTATATAATAAAAAACAGAACAGGTTTAACTGCAAGGTGTTTATTGAGATGACAGAAGAATGGCTTGATTTTATCGTTGCATGCCGCAGCGGGAAGTCTCATAAATACGACATAGTAGAAGACCCTATGGCAGACGATACGATTTATAATTACGTTCAGAACTATATGGATGGGAAAATTTCAAAAGCGGCGTTCTGGGAACTGGCAAAGTTTAAGTATCCCACGCACCAGATCAGTTTTCATACGGTTTCTGCACTTGACACTTTGGAATTTATAGGAAGCGAGGTTGTATATGGGAACAAAGAATGATAATGCACTTTTTTACATGCAGCCTGATTGGATATATCGGCCGCAGTATAAAGCGGACAAGGGCTGAAGGAAAGACAGGATTAAAAGAATTTACGAGTATGCAGATGTCTTTCATTGTGAACCGATTGAAAAGACAGCAGACGAGTTTATTGAAGAGGCACATATGGCGGAAGGCAGTTTTGACAATGTGAAGGAATGCCGGTATACCGTTCCGTGATATTGGGATATCGGGGAAGTATATGAGCGGTTGATTGAAGATATCTATCAGGATGAGAACGTAATAGGCGGGATATGGGAAGTGTATCATTTTTGGATTGACGCGCAAATCTCAGATTATAATACTGATTTTTATTATCAGCCAAGAGATTATATCGCAGAATGTTATAAGACGGGAGTGGTCTTATAAAGAAAACAATGTATCTCGACAATGAGTGCTTTTTAGAGAAAAGGATATTATATGGCAGAAAAAAAGAAATTGTGTTGTTTACGGATGACGATTTAAAGCTTGAAGTGCCAATAACGCCTGAGCAGGAAACTGTATGGCTGACACAGGAACAAATGTCAGTGCTGTTTGAGACTGCACGCTCTTCTATAGCTTATCACATTGGAAATATTTTCAAAGAAGGCGAATTGGATAAAAATACTTCTGTCGAAATTTTCGACAGAAGTGAAAATAAAGCATCGAGACCTCCTATGTATTATAATTTGGATGTAATTATCTCAGTGGGATATCGAGTGAAATCTAAGCGGGGAGTTGCCTTTAGAAAATGGGCAAACTCAGTTTTGAAACAATACATAATCAAGGGTTATGCCGTGAACCATAATCGTATGAATCAGCTGAACGAGGTAATACGAGTTATGAAAAGAGTGGAGAACAGTCTTGACACAAAACAGGTATTGACAGTAGTAGAGCGGTACAGTCAGGCATTGGAACTGCTGGACGCCTATGACCATCAGAACATGGGGCGACCGGCTGGAAAGAAAGCATCATATATTTTAACCTACGA
>CAZJRY010000146.1:0-4594 GCA_964548625.1 uncultured Mediterraneibacter sp. | reverse complement strand
TAACTTGACATTCGCTCCACGGAAAACCTGCCTTCGCTTATGTTTTTGCTCCGGCAGCAACCTCACGCTTCACAGCTATCATGTCACAGCTTTTTCAGTATATCGGATGGTGGAATTTATTTCAAGAGGTTTTTGCGAAATATTGTATTTTTTTTAATACAATTTTATATGTTGCGAAAGTTATGCTTGTCTAATATAATGTAGACACCATATAAAGCAGAATAATAAGGAGTTACGAAAGAAAAGGGGACATACTATGGGAGAAGTTAACGAAAACACAATACTTTATAACAATGACAGTTCAATCATCGAGCTGTCTGATCCTCAACACGGGAAGGGCAGCGCAGCCACAACCGAATTTCCCGCTCACAGCAGAGATTCGACTGTTCCGGAGCTTTTTGAAGAAGATGCAGCAGAACCTTTGGAAGAAGATATCGACACAGAAAAAAATGCGAAAACCAAGATCAACCAGAGCAATTATCTGAGATACCTCTCGGATCTGCGCAAGGCAGACAGCGAACTCGCTCTCGCGAAGGCCGAATCTGCCGAACTGGTACGCCTCATGGATAGTTACAAAGAGCACCATTCCGAGTACGAAAAGCTGATACATACACTCGTTCTCGAAAACAACACCGCAGTGAATCAGCAGCTTGATACACTCAAATCACTGGCGCTCAAGATTAAAAAGACAAGTTCATCGCTTGACGAAAAGATCGATAAAGAGATCCAGCGTCTGACTCTGGCTCTTGCCAAATCCATCCAGGGAAGCGTTAAAGACTCCTGCGACAAGGAGCTGACAAAAGTCAGTGAAGCCACTCACATCCTGTATGATTACAGTGAAAAGGTAAAACAGCAGTACCGGAAATTCGAACAGCTTGAGGGATTCAAATTTGCTTTGTTTATCATCAGCAGCGTTTCCTCTCCGATTCTTTTGATTCTGTTCATTCTGAATATGTTACATATTATATAAAACACCTGCCGGCAGAGCTTTTGCAGAATACCGCGCCAGCTCTGCCGGTATTTTATTTACAACTTTCTCCACAGTCCGTGTCCGAATTGATTCACAGTAACCTGTAGATATCCGGGAACACCTCCACACTCCTCTTCAGTATTCCTTTCACATACGCGATCATGATCCCATAGTTTGTCATCGGCACTCCCTGATCCGCCGCGCAGCTCAGGCGGTATTTCATCTCCCGTTCATTGAGCATGCATCCCCCGCAGTGGATGATCAGCTTATACTTGGTCAGGTCATCCGGGAACTCCGTGCCCGATGTTGTCTCGATCCGGACTTCTTTACCTCCGGTATACTCTCTGATCCATCTCGGGATCTTCACAGTACCGATATCATCACACTGTCTGTGGTGGGTACAGCCCTCGCTGATCAGCACTGTATCCCCGTCCTCCATGCTGTCCAGTGCGGTCACGCCATGCACCGCCTGTTCGAGATTCCCTTTATAGCGTGCCATTAATATGGAAAAAGAAGTCAGCAGGATATCATCCGGCGTGTCCGCCGACACCTGCTCAAATGCCTGACTGTCCGTGATGACCATTTTGGGCTTCTTCCGGAAATGTCCGAGAGTTTCCTTCAGTTCCGTTTCTTTTACAACCACAGATACGGCATCCGCTTCAAGGATATCCCGGATCGTCTGCTGCTGGGGCAGGATCAGCCGTCCTTTAGGCGCGGCAGAATCGATCGGCACAACAAGCACAGCGATATCCGATGGATCGAGCAGATCCCTTACAAGATATTTCTCCGGCTCTTCCGCGGCTGCAATAGCGGCGATCCGCTCTTTCAGTTCATAAATCCCTTCTCCTGTAGCCGCGCTCACGGAAACAATCTGACTGTCATCCGGCAGCAGCTCTTCCCGCACGCTCTTCAACACGGCTTTATCCGCGAGTTCTTTCTTATTAACAGCCACAACGAACGGAATATTCTTTTTTCTGATCCGCTCAAGCAGGGCCCTGTCCTCTTCTGAAGCGCCGACCGTGCCGTCAATTACAAGGACTGCCGCGTCTGTCTTATTAAGAACCTGATAACTCTTCTTTACACGCAGAGTCCCCAATTCTCCCTCATCGTCAATTCCCGGAGTGTCCATCATCACGACCGGTCCGAGCGGAAGAAGTTCCATTGTTTTATATACCGGATCGGTAGTTGTCCCCTTCACCTCCGATACAACCGCAAGATCCTGCCCGGTAACCGCATTCATAACACTGGACTTTCCCGCATTTCGTTTTCCAAAGAATCCGATGTGTACCCTTTCCGACATCGGTGTCTGATTCATACCCATATAAATATCTCCTTCTTTTGCAGAAAACGGAGCGCTGCTTTGATAAGCAGATGCGCTCCGTTGCTGCACCACGTACATTGTCATGTGACTTTATTTAAAAACTTCCTTATGATCAATGGTATTATTTCAAGATCAGCCTGCGGAAGTTCTTCTTTCCTTTTTTCAGGATCATGCCTTCCCCTGTAAACGTATCTTTCGCAAATACAGCCTTGATATCCGTCACTTTCTCTCCGTCAACCGATGTTCCTCCCTGCTGCACCGCACGTCTTGCCTCAGATTTTGACGGAACAAGTCCCGCCCTCACAAGCATGGTCAGGATATCAATGCTGCCATCGGCAAAATCATTCTCTGTCAGCTCTGTCGTCGGCATCTCCGCCGCATTTCCTTTACTGAACAGCGCTCTTGCGCTCTCCTGTGCCTTCTTGGCCTCTTCCTCGCCGTGTACCAGTTTGGTCAGCTCGTAAGCAAGGATTTCTTTTGCCGTGTTGAGCCGGGCGCCTTCCCACGCATCCATCCTGTCGATCTCTTCCAGCGGAAGGAATGTCAGCATGCGGATGCATTTCAGGACGTCCGCGTCCGCCACATTTCTCCAGTATTGATAGAATTCATACGGAGACGTCTTCTCCGGATCGAGCCATACCGCGCCTGACTGTGTCTTGCCCATTTTCTTTCCTTCGGAATTCAGAAGGAGCGTGATCGTCATAGCGCCCGCATCCTTGCCAAGCTTGCGCCGGATCAGCTCCGTCCCGGCCAGCATATTGCTCCACTGGTCGTCGCCGCCGAACTGCAGGTTACATCCATACTTCCGGAACAGGGCATAAAAATCATATGCCTGCATGATCATATAGTTAAACTCAAGAAAACTCAGCCCTCTCTCCATCCTCTGCTTATAGCACTCGGCCGTCAGCATACGGTTCACGGAAAAATGCGGTCCGACTTCGCGGAGCAGCTCAATATAATTCAGGTCCAGAAGCCAGTCGGCATTGTTTACCATGATGGCTTTTCCCTCAGAGAAATCAATAAATTTGCTCATCTGTTTTTTAAAGCAGTCACAGTTGTGCCGGATCTGTTCCGGCGTCATCATATTTCTCATATCCGTTCTTCCGGACGGATCGCCGATGTATCCTGTACCTCCTCCGATCAGTGCGATCGGTTTGTTTCCCGCTTCCTGGAGACGTTTCATAAGGCACAGGGCCATAAAATGTCCGACATGCAGACTGTCCGCTGTCGGATCGAAACCGATGTAAAACACTGCCTTTCCATTGTTCACAAGTTCCCTGATCTCTTCTTCGTCTGTCACTTGGGCGATCAGCCCGCGCGCCTGAAGTTCTTCGTAAATTCCCATCTTTCTTTCTCCTTTAACTGTGATACTAAACGCCCGGAATACTTTCCCGGAAATTTAAAAAAGCCCTTACTGCTCTCGCAATAAGGACGGATGCTTGCCGTGGTACCACCTTAATTCACCGGATACTTATCTCCCCGGTCTCATTCGGACGCTTTAACGTGCGCCACTCCGCCGTAGCCTACTCATCATCTTCTTCCGGCGGTTCGTCCGATGAAGGTTTTCGGTGCGGGACTCCGAGACGTATTCACAGATACAGTATCATGCGCCTCTCATCTGCCGGCTGCTTTCTGTTTTCTCCTATACCCGCTACTTCTTCTCTTCACTGTCTGTTTTCATGATAAATCATATGGTGATATTAGCGTATCTGTGCAGGTTTGTCAAGCATCATTTGCCTGTAAAAAATCGGTCTTCAGGAGTGTGCAGACTGATCTTTTTCATTTATTATAAAGAAATTTAAAAAAACACTTGATTTTTCTGTAGAGTCTGCTATAATAAGTTCGTTGCTTGTGAGCGACAAAAATTGATGCGGAATGGTGTAATTGGCAGCACAGCAGACTCTGACTCTGTTAGTAGGGGTTCAAGTCCCTTTTCCGTAGCTGGGAATTTGCCGGAAGGCAGGTTCCCTCTTTTATCGGAGTGTGGCTCAGCTTGGTAGAGCGCTACGTTCGGGACGTAGAGGTCGCAGGTTCAAATCCTGTCACTCCGATTTTTTCATGTAAAAATGTAGGTTTTTCGGGTGTTGGCAAACCGATATTTAAACAAACGTTCGTGTTATCTGGTGTTACCTCCACGGACGTAAATATTAAAGAAGGAAATCTTGCACGTATGCTTTTTTCCGAAAAACTTTTTACAGGATGAACTTGAAAAGATGACATGAAGAAAAGGATCACCGCTCTTTCTGAATAGTGGATATCGTTAAATTTTTTTCTTTAATCTTAAGAGCAGATAATTCAGAAAG
>CAZJRY010000145.1:0-4601 GCA_964548625.1 uncultured Mediterraneibacter sp. | reverse complement strand
AAAATTGCCCCGGAGCTTCACGGTCAGTTTATCGAATTTCTCGGAAATTGTATTTCAGAGGGAATCTGGGTGGGGAAGGAATCTGCGATCCCTAATTATAACGGTATGCGTAAAGATGTGGTTGATGCGCTGAAAAAGCTGCAGCCCCCGTTAATAAGATGGCCGGGAGGATGTTATGCGGACATGTATCACTGGCGTGACGGTATCGGAAAAGAGCGGAAAATAACGTGGAATGAGAATTTCGGTACTTATGAGCAGGAGAAAAATGAGTTCGGCACGCATGAATTTATGGAATTCTGCAAGATGACAGGCGCAAAACCATGGCTCAACGTCAATATGCTCAGAGGGACCGTTGCCGAGATGGTGGAATGGGCAGAATACTGCAACCGGAAAGAAGAGACCTCTCTTTCACGGGAGCGGGCCGCAAACGGAAGTCCGGAGCCCTTTAATGTGGAGTACTGGGGACTCGGAAATGAGTGCTGGGGAGGCGGAGGCAATTATACGGCGCGCGGATATGCGGCCGAATACAGGAAATTTGCTTCATCCATGCCGTCCTTTAAACCGATGAGCCCGGAAGGAGATGCAGGGCTCAATATGAAATTTATCGCCTGCGGACCGGACGGAAATAAACCGAAAGAACGGGTGAAATGGACGAAAGAATTTCTGGCAGCGCTGGCAGAGTACAGACGTCCGCAGATTGACGCTTTTGATCTGCACTTTTATAACTGGAATACAGAAGACTGGGAACAGCCGGAGACAGAATTCAGTGAGAAAGACTGGTATAAAGTTATCTACGGATCTATGGAACTGGAAGATGTCATCCATGAGCAGGCAGAACTGATTGCCGACGGCATTTCCGCTCTTCCGGAGTCAGAGGGAGACTTTCCCGCGCCGCCCGCGGACTGCAGACTTGTCGTAGGAGAGTGGGGCAACTGGCATGGCAGGGCATTTCTGAACCGCCCGGCGCTGTATCAGCAGTGTACAATGCGCGATGCGATTACGACTGCGATCACACTTGATATATTCCACAGAAACTGTGATATTGTTTCTATGGCCTGTGTGGCACAGACGGTAAACGTACTCAATTCCCTGATCCTCACAGAAGGCGAGCATACGATCCTGACACCGAACTACTATGTGTTTGAGATGTATAAACCCCACAGGGGAGGGCAGGTTATGGAGATGAAACAGGAGGGCTCCCGCGCTTTTGAGGAGGGCAAGATATCCGTTCCCAATATTCACGCGTTCGCTTCGGAATGTGACGGAGTTATTACCGTGAATATTGTCAATGCCAATATTTCAGAGGAAGAAAACGTTGAACTGGCTCTTCCGGGGGCAGGGGAGCTGTTATCTGCAAAAGTTCTCTGCGCAGACGATCCGCATGCGTATAATTCCGCGGAAGAACAGGATCGTATCATGCCGTCCGAACTCCACGATGTGTCAAGTGAAGACGGAAAGAAGTGGAAGGCGCAGGTTAAACCGGCATCAGTGAATGTATTCAGATTCTCATACAAATAAAATTAGTGATAAAAATGTAAAATTAGTGAAAAAAGAAACGAAAAATTCCTGCTATCCTACAATCAATATAAACTGAATGGAGGATGAGCAAATGAATGAAACAATCATTGAAAACAAATGTAAACCGAAGCATGAACCTCAGTATTACCGGACGAAGTTTTTCAAATGGCGGCAGAGGATCGGGTTCGGAATCTCGGATTATGCCTGCAATCTTGCCTATCTGCTGGTCAATACCTATCTGCTGTTCTATTATACAGACTGCGCGAAGATCGGCGCGGGACTGATCGGCGTAATGTTTGTTATAACTAAAATATTTGACGGCGTTACAGACTATCTGGTAGGTGTGATGATCGACAGGACGAACACAAAGCTGGGACGCAACCGTCCGTGGATGTTCTTCGGAGCGCCTGTACTTGCCCTTGGCATGATACTGCTGTTCTGTGTGCCGGTAAACTGGGGAGAACCCGCCAAACTGGCATGGGCATATGTGACATATATTATTTTCACTTTTGGATATACGCTTGTCAATGTTCCGATGGGATCGATCGTGCCAAGCCTGAGCGCGGATCCCCTTGAGAGAACAAAGATCGTCACCTCAAGAACAGTGTTCTCCAATCTCGGATCTCTGACGTCGGCTGCCATGGTGATCCCGCTGGTATACTTTTTTGCCGGCGGCTCAGACGCATCCAACGAAATGCTTGCCGTAGGCTACCGTAATACCAATATTGTACTCGGCATAGTCGTGATCATTATCATGTGGCTGTGTGTATTTAATATCGAAGAAGTAAATCCTCCGCTCATTGTCAAGCGGGAGAAAGTAAAAGGCGGCGGGATCGGCGCGTTGCTGAGTGATCTGAAAGAAGTTGCTACATACAAGCCTTTTATGCTGTTGCTGGCAGTAGTCCTGTTCCTGTTTACCGGATATTACGCAATGTATGGAGCGATCCAGTATTACTTTACTTATGTGATCGGCGACGTGAGCAAGATGAGCCTGGCAACGTCACTTCTGACGATAACGCCTATCATTACACAGCTTTTGTCATCTAAGCTGAATCAGAAGCTGAGCAAGCGGAATGTTATGCAGATCGGCGCTGTTATGGATCTGATCGCATATGTGACACTGTTCTTCTTCTATCAGAATCTTACAGTTGTTTATGGTGTGATCATACTGCTCGGACTCGGAATGGGATTCCGTCAGGTCATGTTTTTCTCCATGCTGGCAGACTGTGTAGACTATGGCGAGTGGAAATCAAGAAGAAATCTTGCCGGAACTCAGGGGGCAGTCAACGGATTTACGGGAAAGGTCTCGTCAGCTCTGGCATCGGCGATCATATCCGCACTGCTTGTATGGGGCGCCTATGACGCGAACGCGGCTGCTCAGGCGGACAGCGCCCTGTTCGCTATCCGCTTCGGATTCGCGGGGATATCTATTATCACAACTCTGGGCTGCATCATATTGATGTGTTTTTATGACCTGGATAAGCATTATGACAAGATCAAAGCAGAATTAGAGCAGAGGAGAGCAAAAGCATGTCAAAAGTGATGAAAGACCTGCATATGGTGCGGGTGACAAATGAGGATTTCCTGAGGAAAGCAAATGAATGCGCCCCCCGTCTCTGTGAGACAGAGGTAAGGCCGGTTGGTATTGTAGAGTTTAAAAAAGGAGAAGGTGCATATCCGGAAGTGATATGCGCCGGATCTCCGGATGATGTGGAAAAACATCCGCTGCAGAAAGGGGATAAGATCTGCCTCGATTTTGGTGATCATTATGTGGGATACATAACACTGAAATTGGTCTCTGTGGGAAGCCCTCAGGATGCACCGGCTTTTTTTAAACTGAAATTCGGCGAGATCGCAAAGGAAATGACAGAATCCTCCGAAGACTATGACGGATGGATCAGCCGGGGCTGGATACAGGAAGAGTATATTCACATAGATGTTCTTCCGGCAGTGCTTGAACTGCCCAGAAGATACGCGTTCCGGTATATGGAAATCGAAGTGATCGACACTTCCCTGAAATGGCAGCTGGTGATCGGAGATGTTGTGTGCAGGAGTGTTTCCGCTGTAAATAGAGAGTGTGTGTCACCGTATCCGACCGGCGATGCTTTGATACGGAAAATAGACAGTGTCAGTCTGCAGACACTGCAGAACTGTATGCAGGATGTGTTTGAGGACGGACCGAAGCGGGACCGGAGGCTCTGGCTCGGAGACCTGAGACTTCAGGCTCTTGCAGATTATGAGACATTTAAGAACTATGATCTGGTGAAGAGATGTCTCTACCTTTTCGCCGGACAGACCCGTGATGACGGACAGGTGAGCGCATGTCTATTCACGGAGCCGGAGGTCATAGCGGACGACACTTTTCTTCTGGACTACTCCATGTTTTTCGGCGCGGTCCTGATGGATTATTTCGACGCGTCAAAAGACATGGATACGCTGAAAGAACTGAGCTCCTGCGCATACCGCCAGATGGATATTGCCGCGGCAAAGTTTGATGATAATGACCTTCTTGTGATGGAGAATGACCTTATGGGCTTTATCGACTGGACGGAAGGGCTGGATCGGCAGGCCGCGCTGCAGGGCGTTTATATCTACTGCGCAAAACGTATGAAAAAAATGGCGGAGATCCTGAGAGACAGGGAGAGAGCGGCGGTATTTGAAAAAGAAATAAAAGCAAAAACAGACGCAGCCCTGAAGCTCCTTTATGATGAGACAAGCGGCATGTTTGTCAGCGGACAGGATAAGCAGCTGAATTATGCAAGCCAGGTGTGGATGATCCTTGCAGGGGTTGTCGACAGGCAGACAGGAGCGGCTGTCATGGACCGGCTGATGGAATGCAGACCGGAAAAAGGCATGGTATCTCCATACATGAACCATCATTTTGTAGAAGCTCTCATGGTCTGCGGAAAGAAAGAGCAGGCGCTGGAATACATGAAGTATTACTGGGGAGGCATGGTCAAAGCAGGGGCAGATACATTCTGGGAGTTATATAATCCCGAGAATCCTGCAGAATCACCATATGGTTCGAGTATTGTAAACAGCTACTGCCATGCATGGAGCTGTACTCCGGCGTATCTGCTGAG
>CAZJRY010000144.1:0-4726 GCA_964548625.1 uncultured Mediterraneibacter sp. | reverse complement strand
TTCCTGCAGATATTTTTCTTTACATCGCCGGATTTTTTGTATATACTAATCGTGAAAATGTGTATCTAAATCTATTTGATGTGCATATTATCTTATATAGTATAAGGATGTGATTATATGAAGATTGAAAAACTCAATGAAAATCAGATTCGTTGTACGTTGACACATGCTGATCTGGCGGCACGCCATCTTAAGCTGAGCGAGCTTGCCTATGGCACTGAAAAAGCAAAATCTCTGTTTCGCGATATGATGCAGCAGGCTTCTTTTGATTTCGGGTTTGAAGCGGAAAATATTCCGCTGATGATAGAGGCCATTCCGTCCTCGTCTGATTCAATTGTTCTGATCATAACAAAAGTGGAAGATCCGGAAGAACTCGACACACGTTTTTCCAGATTTACCCCTTCAGGCGAGAGCGATCCGCTTAATATAGAAACTCTTGAAAAGCTGGAGGGCGCTGATGAATTCTTCAACCTTTTAAATAAGGTAAAAGAAGCCGCCGCAGGGACAAGGCACAGCGGGAACGACCAAGGAGAAGAGCAGGCATCCCCTGCATTTTCCGTCCGCCTGTTTTCTTTCGGCACACTGGATGGAGCAATCCGGGCCGCCCGCCTTATCGCGCCGGTATACAAAGGCTCCAATACCTTATACAAGGACGGCATGGAAGATATTTTTTTGCTGGCGCTTGTCCCGTCAGAGCATTCAGCTAACGAATTTAATAAGATCTGCAATATGCTTTCAGAATACGGCACACCTGAGAAGGTTGATTCCACTGTACTTGCATTTCTCGAAGAACATTGTGATATCATCATTTCAGCAAATGCCGTACAAAAATTATCCACATTGTGAGAAAAAAGCCCCGGAACATGGTATCTGCCGGGAGATGCCGCAGGTTCCGGGGCTTTCGCTTTACTATATGCCTGTTTAATTCTGCGCCGCTGCCATAGCCGCATTAATCTTCTCCACCAAAAGCGCACTGTCAATGCCATGCACCATAGCTGCTTCCTCAAGCGTCTCCATCTGGGATGCCGGGCATCCGAGACAGTGCATTCCAATCTCCATCAGAATCGGTGCTGATTCCGGAAAAATATTGAGAAGATCTCCGATTTTTGTATCTTTAGAAATCTGTGCCATTTCTATTTCCTCCTTAAATAAATTAATAGAATTTCTTCAGTGGTTCTTATTATAATCCCTGTCAATTAAATTATCAACCGTGTTTTCTATTTTATGCAGCAAATCAGTTACAGTAAATTAATTCTGAATTTTCTGACATGTTTTCACCTTATTTTTTGTTTTTTTGAATACTTAAAAGTCAAGAAGAAAGCTGATTTTTTTCGACAATTTCATATTTTCATTACAACTCACCAAAACGTTCGTTCTTTTTTCCTGACCGAGAAATCCACCAAAAACATATGTTTTTGTGTGGATAATGTGGATAACTTTGAGAAAAACCTCACTTTTTCCACGTTTTTCATTATTTGGTGTGTGGATAAGTTGAAAACTTTCCAAATTTCAATTTCGACGCATTTTTACAAATAAAAACATTTTTGTGCATTTTGCTTATTTTACCGACATAGATGTCGAAAACGGGAGGACTGTATTTTCACCAAAATACAATCCTCCCGTTCTTAATCACAACAGATTCTCTTTTCGTACCATAATCCCGGATCAGAGCACACGCCTGACCGCATAAATATTTGTGTATGTCGCGCTGCAGATGCAGATTCCTTTATCTGAATTCAGAGCATTGACTATATTGCCGTCTCCCATATAAAGACCCACATGGCCGCCATCGCCATACAGGATCAGATCTCCCGGCTGCGCTTCATCGTAACTTACAGCGTATCCCGAATTCGCCATATCATATGTGGTCCTTGGAAGACTGATCCCGAAATGTGCATAAACCGACTGGACGAAACCGGAACAGTCAGCGCCATTCGTAAGACTTGTCCCGCCCCACACATACGGATTTCCCACAAACTGACAGGCATAATCGATAACTTCCTGCCCCGACACTCCCGTATTGCCGGAAGTTGACGATACTTCAACCGCCTCCTGTTCCTGCCGTTCCTCATCCGCCTTTTCTTCTGCGATCCGTTCCTCTTCTTCCTCTTTTGTCTCCCCATAGGAATAAGAAGTTTCTTCAATCACATAATCCCCTGACACCCATCCGTCGATGTCCCCGACTTTTACCGGATACCATCCGTCCACCGGATCGCCGGTCACCTGATACTGCTCATCCAGCTCAATCTGCGTCAGAACGGCGGTATCTGTACCCTGTCCCTCTCTTACATTAAGAACCCGGGCTGTAACCGTAACTGTATTATTTTCATATTCTTCTGCACGCTGTTCAGCCTCGCTGCCTGTGATAAGCGTATCCGCAGGAACGTATCCTTCCGCCGAGCCGGAACGGATCTTTGTCCAGCCGTCCAGATATTCCAGCACCTGGGCCGCCGAGTCTTCATAAAGCTTTCCGACCCAGTCGCTGCTCTCATCCGGGGCACTTCTGATATAAGTATAATCTTCTGTATCAGAAAATGCCATATTCAAATACTCTCCTTCTTCAGTTGGCACCAGATAAAGATTGATATTGTCTTTTACTTCTGTCTCATAACATTCTTCCAGTACCGCTTCGATCCCTGATGCCTGTATGAACGGCTGCTCTTCTGTCTCCTCGGCCGCTGATACACGAAGCACACTCCCCGGGATCATGATCATTCCTGCCATAGCAGAAAAGACCACTTTTTGCCTGATGTGTGTTCTACCCATATAAAACCTCCTTGACATTTGTATCTTTATCTTTTGTAGGAAGTTCTAAATGTTACACATTTATTAAATTTGTTACATTTTTATTTTATCAATCAAATATAAATATGTCAACTGATTTCATGTTATTTTTGTATACATAAATCGACGATCTCATTCTTTTTTCTCACTCTTATAAACATTACTGTATTTTCTTTAATTATTTTGTAATAATTTGCCGCAGATATACCGGCCGTTTAATCAGTTCATAAAATTATCATATACTTTTTCATAATAACTGTTGACAAGCGGAAAAATATGTATTATATTTTAATCACAGTAATCGTTATCATTATTGTTTTAATAACGGTTCTCATTTAGTAATGAAAGGGGGATTCCCATTGGCAGCTTTGAAATACAGTAGACAACGAGAATCCATCAAACATTTCCTGATGACAACCCAAAAACATCCCACGGCCGATGAAGTTTATATGCATGTAAAAAAAGTTTTTCCGAACATCAGCCTCGGAACAGTGTATAGAAACTTAAATCTTCTTACTGATATCGGCGAAGCAGTGAAGATCTCCACCCCTGACGGCGGAGACCGTTTTGATGGAAAGACCGAACCGCACAATCATTTTCTGTGTACCAGGTGCGGGCGATTACTGGATCTGGAACTGGATATGAAAAGCATTGAGGAAGTCAACCGTCTGGCAGCGGAAAATTTTGACGGCCTGATCGAGTCAAGTTCTACATTATTTTATGGTGAATGCAGTGACTGCATTAAAAAGTCTTAATTATATTAAATGAAAAGGAGACATGGATTAATTATGAAAAAATGGGTATGTACAGTATGTGGTTATGTTTATGAAGGAGAGGCCGCACCGGCTGAATGTCCGGTATGCCATGCACCGGCTGAGAAATTTCAGGAACAGTCAGGAGAGATGACATGGGCTGCCGAGCATGTTGTAGGTGTTGCTCAGGGCGTAAGCGAGGACATCCTTGCTGATCTGAGAGCTAACTTCGAGGGCGAGTGCTCTGAAGTCGGTATGTATCTTGCAATGGCAAGAGTCGCTCACAGAGAAGGCTATCCGGAGATTGGACTCTACTGGGAGAAAGCTGCTTACGAAGAGGCAGAGCATGCCGCTAAATTTGCGGAACTGCTCGGTGAAGTCGTGACAGACAGCACAAAGAAAAACCTTGAGATGCGCGTTGAGGCGGAGAACGGTGCAACAGCCGGTAAATTCGATCTTGCAAAACGTGCGAAAGCCGCTAACCTTGACGCGATCCATGACACGGTTCATGAGATGGCAAGAGACGAGGCCCGCCACGGAAAAGCATTTGCAGGACTTCTGAAGAGATACTTCGGCTAATCCAAAATATGACGTTGGGGGCAAAAGTCCCCAATTGTGATATAACTGTAGAATAGGTTATACATTTGAAAAAAGGAGAAATGATTTATGTCTAAATATGCAGGAACAAAAACCGAGCAGAACCTGAAAGAAGCGTTTTCCGGCGAATCAGAAGCGCGCAATAAATATACTTACTACGCATCCGCCGCAAGAAAAGCCGGATTTGTCCAGATGGCGAACATCTTTGAGGAGACTGCAAACCAGGAGAAAGAGCATGCGAAAATGTGGTTCAAAGAGTTCCACGGCATCGGAAATGTAGAGGAAAACCTTGTTGACGCCGCAGCAGGCGAGAACTATGAGTGGACAGAGATGTATAAGCGCATGGCAGAGGAAGCTGAAGCTGAGGGCTTCTCTGAACTGGCCGCAAAATTCCGCGGCGTAGCCAAGGTAGAGGCTGCTCACGAGAAGCGTTACCGGAGACTGCTCGACCATTACCGTGAAGGCAAAACATTTAAAGACGACGCTCCGCTCGGCTGGAAGTGCGGCAACTGCGGATACATCTATGAGGGCGAGGAAGCTCCGGAAGTCTGTCCTGTATGTGCACATCCGAAGGCTTACTTTGAGAGAAAGGC
>CAZJRY010000143.1:0-4763 GCA_964548625.1 uncultured Mediterraneibacter sp. | reverse complement strand
TGCCACGGCAATATCTGCCGTTCAACAATGGCACAGTCTGTCTTTCAGTACATGGTCGATCAGAGGGGTCTTTCCGACCGGTTCTATATTGATTCCGCCGCGACCAGCCGTGAGGAGATCGGCAATCCGCCTCACCGCGGTACACAGAGGAAACTTCGGCAGGTCGGAATTCCCTGCGTGCCCCACCGCGCTCGTCAGATGAACAGGGAGGAATACGGCCGGTTCGACTATATTATCGGAATGGATACATGGAACATCCGCAATATCAACCGCATTATCGGCAACGGTGATCCTGACGGGAAAGTCCATAAACTGCTTGATTTTACGGGACAAAAAGGCGGGGATATTGCAGATCCGTGGTATACGGGTAATTTTGACGAAACGTACAGAGATGTAAAGGAGGGCTGTGAAGCCCTCCTCCATGACTGCCTCCTACGCCTCTAAAGCGTAGGAAAGCAGTTTTTTTAAATTGTTATGGAATTGACGGTTCCGGGATTTCAGCCTCAGTTTCTCGGTTCCGGTTTTTGTTTCTTCTATGTAGGAGTCGTATCTTGTAAACAGGACATGAAAATCCGCAGTCTGTTTCCGGCCCCAGCGGATCAGTACCCAGTTCATGGCGTCCGGCGTCCAGTACTCCATCGGTATATCCGCCATTTTCAGAATAGTGATATATTGCATTGCCTGACTGCGTAACTGTGAAATCTGATTATTGTGGAATACCTCCACATGTTTCTTGTTTATTTTTCTGAAAATGCGCTGAGAAAGAGTTCTTTTCTTTTCCTCGTGCTTTATAAGACGGACACTTTTCCTGATCACTTCGTACAGCTTATTTGCCGTATTCCAGTAAGTAACGAAGGAGGCTGTCTCTTCCTCGCCGCCGTCTTCGGAGCCTACGGTAAATATACGGAATACCCGCTCGGTTTCACCGAATATCTCCCTGTTATATTCTTTCCTCTTTTCAGGATTTGAAAGAACCTGGTAAGCCTCAAGGATTTTCTGCATGAATGCTGTCGTATCTGTATCTTTATGTACATTTGCATCGGGATGATATACTTTTGCCAATGCGTTTTTCGCCATTGTGATCTCTTCTAAAGTCGCATCTCTTGAAACACCTAATACGTCATAATAAGTGTGAGATTTCATCATGACCTCCTTATTAAACTTGCCCATTTAAACTCCCAATGGTAAATATACTCTATGAACCGGTAAAAGTCAATCGTTCTTAAGAACGGAAATGATAGTCGATTTTACATTTTTATCGGCATATTTCCATGCCGGGACGATTATATTATTAACAGACATATAATGCGGCGAGGTTTGGAATGAAAAGAATTCCGGCATTTCTGATCGGGCTTATGATGATCCTGACATGTCTTTGCGGATCTGTCCCGGTGCATGCTGATGATGAGGACGACCGGCAGGATACTCGGGAAAATACGGAAGATACCGATGAAGAAGAAGCGGCGGGATCATCCGTTGAAATCACTGCTCCTTCTGCCGTCCTTATGGAATCGTCAACCGGAACTGTAATCTTTGAAAAAGACGCGGATACAGCCCGTCCTCCGGCAAGCGTTACGAAAGTCATGACAATGCTGCTGATCTTTGACGCTCTTGCGGACGAAAGCATCAGTCTGGAGGATGAAGTTACCGTCTCCGAATACGCTGCGTCTATGGGCGGATCGCAGGTATATCTGGAAACCGGCGAAGTACAGACAGTGGATACAATGCTGAAGTGTATCGCGGTAGCAAGCGCGAACGATGCATGTGTTGCCATGGCGGAATACATATGCGGAAACGAAGAAGAATTTGTCAATCGGATGAATGAACGTGCGGCCGGGCTCGGGATGGACAGCACACATTTTGTAAACTGCAATGGTCTGGACGCGGAAGGGCATGTTACAAGCGCCCGCGATATTGCGCTTATGTCAAGGGAACTGATCACCAAATATCCGCAGATCCATGATTACTCCATGATATGGATGGAAAATATTACGCATACGACCAGTAAGGGAACTTCGGAATTCGGGCTTACAAATACCAATAAACTGGTTCGTCAGTACGAGTACGCCACAGGTCTTAAGACTGGTTCTACGGGGGAGGCGAAGTTCTGTATATCTGCTACTGCCGAGAAGAACGGGATCGAACTGATCGCGGTTGTAATGGCTGCCGAGAATTCCAAAGACCGTTTTTCCGACGCGGTGAAACTTCTCAATTACGGTTTCGGGAAATGTCAGCTGTATACCGATGAAAGCGAAGAAGGCATTACTGCTGCCACAGTCCGGAACGGTGTGGAAGACACCGTAAGCGTGTACCGCGCGGAACCGTTTTCCTATCTTGACACAGAGGGGGCAAACCTGAACGCTGTTGAACGGACTGTCGAAATGAACCGGAACATTTCAGCTCCCGTCAGCAAGGGCGATCCCGTGGGCGCCGTCGTCTATACGCTTGACGGAAATGAAATCGGACGCACAGATATCCTTGCTTCGGATGACGTGGCAGAAGCCACATTCCTGGACTATCTGAAGGATGCTGCGGAACATCTCTTTATATAGCGCCGGTATGCAAAGGACACTGCGGTCGATGACTGTCTGATCCACCCCCTTATTCACCGATGCTGAAACTGCCCTTGTTCTTCATGGGGGAATAGATTATAATGAAATGAATTGATGGATCGGGAGGAAACAGTATGAAAATACTTATAATTCTGGCGGTTGCGGCTGTTATACTGGCTGCTGCAGCCGCCTTGGAAATATTCAGGGAAGTCCGCAGCTTCTCTGTCACCCGCTATAATGTATCATCGCCGCGTCTCAAGACACTTCGCAGAGAAACTAAAATTCTGTTTCTGAGCGATCTGCACAACCGGATTTACGGCAGTCACAATGAGCGGCTTCTTCAGGCAGTGCGAAAGGAAAATCCCGATCTGATTCTGATCGGAGGCGATATGCTCGTAGGCAGACCGGACAGATCATTTGACACGGCGCTTGAGTTTGTCAGTCAGCTTCCTTCTGTCTGTCCGGTCTATTATGCAAACGGAAACCATGAAGAAAGAATGAAAGAATATCCGGGTAAGTGCGGAAGCGCTTATGCAGATTACAGGAAAGCGCTGGAAGAATGCGGCGTCAGATTTCTGGAAAACGATATAGATCATCTGGTTTTAAACGGTCAGAATACAGCAGTCTGCGGGCTGGATCTGCCCATATACACTTACAGGAAATTCCGGAGATCCTATATGGAGAAAAAGGATATCTCCGAGTATCTTTCCCGTTTTCATACACTGGATGACATGACTGCCGAGGATCCCGCCGGAATACCGGACCAGTACACGATCCTGCTGGCGCATAATCCAGCCTATATGGATGCTTATCTGGAGTGGGGAGCCGATCTGGTCCTTTCCGGTCATCTCCACGGCGGGCTTGTGCGTATACCGGGACTGGGCGGAATTATAACGCCGCAGGGCTTCTTATTCCCCAAATATTCCGGAGAGATGACACAGACGGGAGAACAGACAGTGATCGTAAGCCGGGGGCTTGGCTCGCACACCCTGAACATCCGCCTCTTTAACGTCCCCGAGCTGGTCTGCATACGCCTTATGCCTCATAAGATCGGATACTCACGAACAAAGACTGAACACCCCCGCCTGTAAAGTCAGACGGGGGTGTTCGAAAATACAGTCAGAGCCGTTGCCAAAACAGATCATGTTCCGGATTTCTTCTCTGCTCTTTCGGCAAGAATACGCGCGTTTTCATCTACACGCTTTTTATTGAGCGGATAGAGGAAAGCAAGCACGACTGCAAGCAGGACGTATCCGATAGCCGGAACCAGACAGGTGATATTATAAATTCCGTTTACAACATCCGTATCATAGGCGGTTTCCACCGTATATCCGATCATTGCCAGAAGCGCGCCGGACACTCCGGAAGACGCCGCCTGCCCCAGCTTTCTCGCAAAGGAATAGATGGAATAGATCGTCCCGTCTGAACGCTCGCCGGTCTGGACCTCTGTGTCATCGATGACGTCCGTGATCATTGCCCAGCAGATGAGCGAAAAGAGAGCCAGCCCAAGGTAAGCTATCATATACATCACCAGATAGACCCATGCATTTTCTGTGTGCATGATGAACAAGATAAAGTAGATTGCCGCTCCGAAAACAGATCCGAAGATAGCGAGCGCTTTCCTTCCGAACTTTTCAGACAGCCTTACCGTAAATGCGGCACAGACAAATGTCACGATCATTCCCACAACACCGGCTGCCGACTGCGCCTGAGTATTTCCGAAATAATTCGGATATATATAGGTGTTCAGTGTTGACTGAGTAAGCTGGACGAGCAGCATAAATACAGAAGCCAGAACAATACCGATCAGGGCTTTGTTATGTATCACACCGGAGACCAGTTCCGCAAAGTTAAATTTCTCCGCTTTCTCTTCAACTTTGATGCGCTCTGTCGTCAGAGTATAGCAGAGCATATAGCAGACCACGGCAAAGATCGAGAGAATGAGAGCCATGACCGAAACACGGGTTCCGGACAGGACAGAATTTCCATTCTCATCCGTATAGTACACTACAAGCGGAAGGACCACGCCGATGACGGTGCCGGCAAGGGTCGCGCCGACAGTCCGCCAGTTTGAGAGAGACGCCCGGTCCTTCGGTTCGCCTGAAACGGCGGAAGCCATGGATCCGTATGGAATATTGATGCTCGTATAGAACACGCTGCCCCAGAGCAGATAGGTGAAGAACATCCAGAAGATCTTAAATGCCATCGGCA
>CAZJRY010000142.1:0-4892 GCA_964548625.1 uncultured Mediterraneibacter sp. | reverse complement strand
CTACTGACGGTGTTATGGCTCAGACAAAGGAGCACATCCTTCTGTCCCGTCAGGTTAACGTTCCGTATATCGTAGTATTCATGAACAAATGCGATATGGTAGACGATGAAGAACTGCTTGAGCTCGTAGAAATGGAGATTCGTGAGGTTCTCAACGAGTATGAATTCCCGGGAGATGATACACCGGTTATCCAGGGTTCTGCTCTGAAAGCTCTTGAAGATCCGGACGGAGAATGGGGCGACAAGATCATGGAGCTCATGGACGCTGTTGACGAGTGGATCCCGACTCCGGAGCGTGACACAGACAAACCGTTCCTGATGCCGGTAGAGGACGTATTCTCTATCACAGGACGTGGTACTGTTGCTACAGGTAGAGTAGAGCGTGGTACACTTCACATCTCTGATGAAGTTGAGATCATCGGTATCCATGAGGATGTTAAGAAGACCGTTGTAACAGGTATCGAGATGTTCCGTAAACTGCTCGACGAGGCTCGCGCAGGTGATAACATCGGTGCTCTGCTCCGTGGTGTCCAGAGAACAGAGATCGAAAGAGGACAGTGTCTGATCAAACCGGGTACTGTTACATGCCATACAAAATTCACAGCTCAGGTTTACGTTCTGACAAAAGATGAGGGTGGCCGTCATACACCGTTCTTCAACAACTATCGTCCGCAGTTCTACTTCAGAACAACAGACGTAACAGGTGTTTGCGAGCTTCCGGAAGGCACAGAGATGTGCATGCCTGGAGATCACGTTACAATGACAGTTGAACTGATCCATCCGGTACCGATGGAGGAAGGTCTGAGATTCGCTATCCGTGAGGGTGGACGTACAGTAGGATCAGGAACAGTTGCTTCTATCGTTGAGTAATTATACGTAAGGCTGCAAGCCGTGCGAAAATGCAAATAAAATCAGGGAAGAGTGCCTGCACTCTTCCCTGTATTTTTTTACGTTTTCACAGAGCGCCAGCCCGCGGGCGATGTCTGAACACTTCTCTCAACGAAGCGGACCATGTTGAGTCTTTTAATTTTAAGGAGAATATTGTAGGGGGAACAAAAAACACAGTAGAGTTGACCTTGAATCAAGGGTACTTTTTAAAAACCATATAAAAACAACGGGAAATTCAGGTTTTCTGGCATCGGACGGGGAGTGCCCTCCGGTTCGGAAAACGGCAGGCGGGGAAAGAGATTGTAAGAAATGTCAATAGACATGAAATGAAAAAGATGTTAAAGTGTTGATACTAAAAACAGCGTGTTCGGGAGAGGTGATACGGATATGACAGACAATGAATTATTGTTATCTATTTCAGAAATTTTTGACAAGAAACTGGACGCACATACAGAAGCCATTGACAAAAAACTGAATGCGCATACAGAGATCATTGACAAGAAGCTGGACGCGTATACAGAGGTCATTGATGCGAAACTGGATGCGCGGATCGGTGATGTTAAGGCTGAAATCCGAGAGGTTGAGAATTCGGTGCTTGAAGAGGTGGATCGCATTCATGAAAAGTTGCAAAACAGGATTGACGAAAAAGCAGATGCGCTAAACGCAGATATCAATGAAATTAAACAATATTATCAGATTCGGAAATCAGAGAGCGAGAACGTTACTTTGTTGCTGAAGACGATAATTGATTTAAAAAAAGAAGTCGATATTTTAAAAAGCAAAATAGCCTGAAATCAACAGCAAAAAAGAAAGTTCTTCAGAGCTTTCCTTTTTGCTGAATTTATTTATGCATGAATTATTACGTCATTTTTAAAGAATGAGGAGGGAACCCCGTAAGAAGAATATTTATTTTGCAGTTGAACATACTATATCCTGTATCCGGTATATAACGGACATTAATGCAGTGGTACAGGTGTGTATGAGCAATGGGTGTTAAGGAAACAGTTTTGAACTTAAAAAGAAAAATCGATCATAAGATCCTGTTCTGGGATCTTTTCTACGATATTGCCGGCAGTATACTCTATGCTGCCGGCATTTATACCTTTGCCGGGAATGCGGGATTCGCGCCGGGCGGCGTGTCAGGTCTGGCGCTGATCCTGAATCATCTGTGCGCGCTGCCTGTCGGAACAGTGACACTGCTGTTTAATATCCCCCTTGTTATTGTCAGCTATAAGGTTGTCGGACGGCAGCTTCTGATCAAAAGCGCTAAGACAATGCTGATTTCCTCACTGTTCCTTGATGTGATATTCCCTTATATACCGGTGTATACCGGCAGCCGTCTGATGGCAGCCATATGCTCCGGAGTTTTCATGGGCGCGGGAATGGCGCTCTTCTATATACGCGGCTCATCATCCGGAGGGATTGATTTTCTTGCGCTGACGATCAAGAGAAAAAAGCCGCATATGACCATTGGGATGATCACACTTCTCATAGATCTTGCGGTTATATTACTCGGCTGGCCGGTATTCGGAGATGTGGACGCGGTGCTCTACGGAGCGGCGTCCACAGGAGTTTCGACTATCGTGCTCGACAAGATCTTATATGGCACGGGCGCGGGCACACTGGCAATCATCATAACGGAAAAGGGCGGAGAGATAGCTGCTAAGATCGGTGAGGATGTAAGACGCGGAGTCACCGCGATCCCGGCGTCGGGGGGATATACGGGTATGCGCAGAGATGTTCTCCTGTGCGCATGCTCCAAGGCAGAGGCTTATCTGGTTAAAAGCGCCGTACAGGAGACGGATGAGCAGGCCTTTCTGATGTTTACCGAGACGAGCGAGGTATATGGCGAGGGTTTCAAGTGTGGGAGAAAGTAAATATATTATAAGATAGATAAGATGCCGGGGCAAAAGCCCTCAACTATGATACCTGCGGATTGTTCCGTGCTGCGCAGACTTTGCCGCAGCTTCGGTCTTTCACCCATCTATGAGCAGGTACATGTGAGCTTAAACCTTTTGATTGTGACAATATAGATAAATAATAAAGATATAATCCTGAAATATTGACTGATATATACAAATGTGATAGTATAGCTATCAGAAGCAAACTTTGGGAGGAGTACGAAAATGAGAAAGTCTGCGGCGCGGATGCGCAGGACACAGTACCGTGCGCGTAAGATCCTTGATGCGGCGATGGAGCTTTTCTGTGAAAAGGGATTGGAAGAGACGTCGATCGATGAGATCGCGGAGCGGGCGGGAGTCGGAAGCGCTACCATCTACCGCTATTATGAGACAAAAGCCCGGCTTGCGATCCAGGGCGGCGCTGCATACTGGAAGAAGATCGCAGACCGGTATCTGAATGTTACGGACATAAAGGGTTATTCGGAGATGTCCGGACGGGAACAGCTTGAGTGTATCATGGACGCCCTGATCGTAATCTTTGAGCGGGAAAGGGCATTTCTTAAATATCTGCAGGAGTTCGAAGTGTTTGTGCGCAGATATGAGATCGATATGGAACGGCTGGCTGACTATGAAGAGAGCATTATGAGTCTGAAGCCGAGAGTGACGGATGCTCTGGAGAAAGGCTTACAGGATGGGACGCTTTCTTTTGAGTGGTCGCCCAATGAAGTCTGCTACTCCCTTGCGCATACGGCGTTTGGCGTGATGAAGCGGTTTGCGTGGAATGGAAGTATGATGGAACTGGACAGCCGGGTGGAGTTGAGCCTTCAGGTGAAGATCGCGATAAACCTGCTGATCCGTGGGTTGACTGTACGAACAGCATAGGATCTTGAGTGAACGGAGATTATTATGACCGGGAAGGAGCTGGATAATGTACAAAGTATATGAGATCAAAAAAAGAATCTTTGACGACAATGATCGGGAGGCGGAGAAAGTAAGAAAAGAGTTAAAAGAGGACGGGACATTTCTTATTAACCTTATGTCATCGCCCGGCGGCGGAAAGACGACCACTCTTAAGAGGACCATTGATGCGTTAAAGGGCGAGATGCGGATCGGCGTTATGGAGGCAGATATCGACAGCGCCGTGGATGCGGACGCTGTCAGCGAGACCGGAGCAAAAGTGATCCAGTTACATACCGGAGGCATGTGCCATCTGGACGCGGATATGACAAGGCAGGGACTGGAGGAACTTGGAACAGAGGATATCGATCTTGCCATACTGGAAAATGTAGGGAATCTCGTGTGTCCGGCGGAGTTTGACACGGGAGCGGTGAAGAATGTCATGATCCTGAGCGTGCCGGAGGGGGACGACAAACCGCTGAAATATCCGCTCATGTTTCGGGTGTCTCATTGTCTGCTGATCAACAAGACCGACGCTCTGTCCTGCTTTGATTTCGACTTTGAGGCATGCAGAGAGCGGGTGCTGCGTCTGAATCCGGATATGAAGATCATTCCGGTCTCGGCGAAGACGGGCGAAGGGATGGAAGAATGGTACGGATGGATAAGAGAACAGGTAAAGGAATGGAAGGAGGCGGGTAAATGAGTGAAGAGAGAAAGCCGATCCTGAAACTGGGACAGATGATCACAGACCGGATCGGGCACAAGGTGACAGTGGACGACCCCGAGTACTGGGGACTGGCGGAGGTGCTCACCGATGAGATGGCGGAGGTGTGCCTGTCCATGAAAGTCAGGAAACCGATGACACTGGAGCAGATCGCGAAGAAGTCGGGAAAAGATAAGGAGAGAGTGCAGAAGCTCCTTGATGAGATGGCAGTTATCGGCATGATCGAGTACAACCGGGAAAATGAAGACCGGCACAAACAGTACGTGCTGCCCATGTTCGTCCCCGGCTGTGCGGAGTTCATGGTGATGAACAAGAAGCAGTGTGAGGAGCATCCGATATTGGCGGACTTTTTTGAAAACATGTCCCGTCTGCCTCTCGAGAAAGTGACGCCCATGGTGCCGCCCGGCGGCTCCGGCATCGGCATGCACGTAATTCCCGTAGAGAAAGCGATACCGGCGCAGCAGCAGTCGGCGAGTGTGGAGC
>CAZJRY010000141.1:3923-5007 GCA_964548625.1 uncultured Mediterraneibacter sp. | reverse complement strand
GCTTTTTCTCTTTCAACCAGTTCTTTTATCATCTTTGCATATGTTTTATTATCCAGTCTGTAACACATAGTTATCAGGAATATGATCACCCATAAGGCAATCGGTACATACAGATAAATTGCACTGATTGCATTCAGAGCAGATGTTGCCTGCTCAGCGGCTGTCGCTTTCATACCATCGAACGCTGCCATAGACAGAACTCCACCGATAATTGCCGACGTAATGCCTGATCCGGCTTTCTGCCCCATACTCACGGCGGAGAACGAAAGTGCTTCTATACGAAGACCGGTTTTCCACTGTCCGTATTCTATTGCATCTGCCGGCAAAGTATAATGCAGGCCATAGAACGGAGCCGTGCCAATTCCTCTTATGATACAGGTGAACACGCCCAGGGCAACACTGGTACTGTTTATCAGGAAGATAAGCTGCCCTGCGATCACCAGGATACAGCCTCCGCAGATCAGACGTCTCTTGCCGTATATTGGTAATAGTCTGGGAAGAAAAACGATCCCGACCAGAGTGGCTATCTTCTCCGATGCGGAAAGCGGAGTGACCAGATTCACGTCGTTTAAAATATACTGACAATAATACGTCAGGTCTGTACCTACAAGGATCTGATAAGCGTAATAGAAAAACATAGTTCCTATCGCGATCAGGAAGTAGCGATTCGTGAACGTCGTCTTCAAGGATGTCCAAAAAGGAATATTTTTCTCTTCGTTTTTCTCATCCGCAATGACACGCTCTGAACATGTCATATATGTATTAAGCAGAATACCGACAGAAATCACCGCGTACACCGCTGTTACCAGTATCCATGCGGCCTGTTCATTATTGATCAGCACTGCCACCTTGTTGATCAGCGGCAGGGTAAACGCCGTAATGACCATACTCGCCGCTATCGAAAGGCACATACGGATATTGCTGATCGTGTCTCTTTCTTGCTGATCCCGGCTCATCAGCGCCCCAAGCGCATGAAAAGGCTGGCTGATCGCGGTATAGACAACCGTAGTCATAATGTTATAGGTCACAAAAGCATAAATTATTTTCCCTGTCGATCCGAGATTCGGCATAGTAAATAAGAAAA
>CAZJRY010000141.1:0-3823 GCA_964548625.1 uncultured Mediterraneibacter sp. | reverse complement strand
GAATAGACATAGCCCAGATTTTTTGACCGGAAAGACTTGACCATATCACAGGTTTCATTGTTACTTTCACAAAAATCATAGGGATGCGACTGTATCTCTACGCGAAGCCCTTCCCGCTCGATGATCGGCAGCAGTTCTTCCATGGAGCGATACCACATTCCGTTACAGATTTCCTGTTGATTCGGATCTCCGGAAAGCTCTGTATTGATCACGGGGACTCCCATATCCACCGCTATCTCGATCATCCTCTTCCAGTTTGCAACCGCCATTTTTCTCTGTTCCTCCGAAGGTCCTGACCAGCGGTAAACAACAATAAACGAGGAAATTTCTACTCCGGTCTCTTTCAGCGCTTTTCTGTATTCCGCCTCACATTCCTCCGAAAAAAGCGGATGTTTATAAAAAGGATTGATGCGCGGATGAGGCGACTGTTCGATGTACTTGTATCCCCAGTCCGCTACTTTATGAACCATTTCTGTTATCCCCATCTGTTTGGCCAGAACGTCAACGTCAAAGGCTATTTTCATCTTACCCGACCTCCTTCTTATAATCCTGTATGTTTTGAAATATACTTTCTTGCTTTTATCGCAAATTCCAGAGGATTGGCTTTCGCAGGATCCTGTTCCGCCTCAACGACGATCCAGCCCTGATAACCCGCCGACTCTAAAATCTCAAAAATAGGCGCGAAATCAACATCACCGTCTCCCGGAACCGTAAACGTTCCTTCACGTACACCTTTCAAAAAGCTCCACTTCTCTCTGCGGGACTTCTCGACAACAGCCTTCCTTAAATCTTTCAGATGTACATGACGCACACGTTCTACATATTTCTTCAGGATTTTCTCCGGATCGATATCTGCAAAAGATAAGTGCCCGCTGTCAAACAGAAGATACACCATCTGCGGATCAACTGACTCCATAAAACGGTCGATTTCCTGCTCCGTTTGGACAACCGTTCCCATATGATGATGATACGTTAAGGTAATCCCTTTCTCACCGGCGATTTTTCCAAGCCGGTTCAGCCCTTTTACAAGCAGATCCCATTCCTCATCATTCATCACATATTTCCCTTCCTGTATCGGATGATCCAGCATTCCCTGTATACTGTAGCTTTGTTCGGAAACTCCTATGCAGCGCGCTCCCACCTTAGAAAGAAACTCACACTGCTTTACAAAAGCTTTTTCCGTCTCTTCATACGGTCTGCTGATCAGGAAAGAAGAAAACCATTGATTGCATACGGTAAGTCCCCGCAGATCCAATGCTTTTTTTAATATCACCGGATCTGTCGGATAATGACTTCCTACCTCAGTCCCTTTAAATCCCGCAAGGGCCATCTCGCTTACAGTCTGTTCAAATGTATTTTCTTTTCCCAGATCCGGCATATCATCGTTCGTCCATCCGATAGGCGCAATGCCCAGGCGTACTTTATTTTTATCTAACATAATTCTGCTATTCCTTTCACTTTCCCTGCTGTAGAAACAAGCCCGGCCATTATCCGAAATATTTGTTAACAAATGCTTTTGTGACTTCTGCGGCTTTTTTCACATTTTCATCGTGAGACATCTGGTAATATTCCGGACGAAATTCCTCAATTGTGCAGACACCGTCAAACCCGATTTCTTTCAGTGCGCCGGCAATCGCCTGATGATCGATCACGCCTTCCTCCGGCCAGAGTCTCTTATCATCGCCGCAGGAGCCAAGCGGAAGATCTTCACAATCATTCAGATGATAAGCAAAGATCTTTTTCCCATCCGCTTTTCTGAGGTCTTCGATTCCGGAGCACATCTCATGGAAGTGGAAAGTATCAACCGTAATTCCCACGTTATCTCTGTCCACTGCCTTAACAACATCATACGCTGTACCAAACTGGTTGATGGAACAGTTTGGAGCTCCGCAGAATTCGAGAGAGATCTTTATATCAGAACCTACCTTGTCAGAAAGATATCTCAATCTTGCCACAGCTTCTTCTTTTATCTCAGACACACTCTTGTCTTTTACATCAAACTGCGGAACCGTGATCAGCATCTTCATTCCGATTGCTTTGCAGACCTCTATAATAAAATCTGTCTCATCGTCAATCTCTTTGACGCCGGCCTCATCCCTCTGATTGAAATAAATCAGTGTATTGTATGCCCAGGGTTTCAGATGATGGTTTGCAAACCAGTCAGCCAATTCCTCCAGGGTATGCTCTTTCAGATAATCTCTGATGCAGTCAAAACGGATCTCAATATAGTCAAATCCATATTTTTCACATGCTTCCAGATCTGCGATCAAGGACTGTCCTTTACATTCTAATGCGGTAGCTTCATTAAAACCTGTTTTCATTTTTATCTTCTCCTTCCTTTACTGTCGTCTCGTTGCGTGCTCGTGCACGCATTTTGCAAAAATTATTTATAGAATGCGGGTTTTTCAACTGTTACTACTTTCTCTATATTTCCTGTCTGCTGTGCTTTCACAAGCGCGTCCGCAGTCACCGCCGCAAGATAGCCGTCCCATGCATTAGGACCCTGGATCACTCCATCCTTTGCGCAGTCTACCCAATTCTGGATTTCATCATCATAAGCATCTTTAAAGAGAACAAAGCAGTCTGTTGTGATCTCACTTGAAACCATTGCATTTTTACGTACCGAAGGCGCCATCGGCATGCCCATTTTCAACGCTCCGTCCTCACATACAACCTCGCAGTTGATGTCATACCCAAACTTACAGTTTACAAAACATTCAACATCAATGCAGATTCCGCTCTTCGTGCGCAGGAGCATGATCTGCGGGTCTTTTAACTTGGAATGGGAATATTTTGTAACTTTCGGCATAATGACCTGAACGCTGTCATAATCATCATCGACCAGCCAATGGCACAGATCAATCTCATGGATTACTGTATCGTGAACAGCCATCGGCGTATCATAATTTGTTCCGACTACAGGATTCCTGTGCGTACAGTGTACCATGAGCGGTTCCCCGTATTCCCCGGTTGCGATCATGCTTTTGATCTGATTGTATCCCTTATGATACCGGCGCATAAATCCGACCTGGATCAGATGTTTCCCTGACTCAATCTCCGCTTCCATAACTTTTTTGCAGTCATCCGCGGTTGTGCAAAGAGGTTTCTCGCAAAACACTCTCTTTTCCAGACGGATCGCTTCAAGAAGGTCTTCACAATGAGCAAATCCGGGAGATACGATAAACACTGCCTCTACTTCCTTGTCGCGGATCAGCTCTTTACCGTCCGTATAATATTTTTGAATTCCGATAGATTCCGCCGCTTCCTTTGCGCTGTTTTCAAATACATCCGATACGGCAACGACTTCCGCTCCCTGTGTCCTCTCCGTAAGTCTTTTGATATGGTCTCTTCCCATACCTCCACAGCCAATAACTCCAACTTTCAACATAACCATTACCTACCTTTCTCTGTTTTATTTGGTGTCTAAATCATACCATCGCGTGCGCGTGAACGCAATAGCATAATTTCACAAGATTGACTTCTCTTTTTTGTCTAATATGCACATATATTGTGGAGGCCCGACTTGATTTTTATAACTTTTTATAGCCGACAGGGTCGGTACTCAAAAGACGCGTTCCTCAAACCGTATTGCCCTTTGTGTACCGACCCTGTGATAATTTAAAGATTATATTTTGTTTTTATTTTAATCTCTGTATAAATATACTCCTGATCTACAGATTGTTCGTTCAAAAGCATGTCAAACAGGATTTTTATCGGTTCATATCCCTGTCTGTATGCATCCTGCCCCAGCAAAAAACGAATTTTCCCCTCTTTTAGAAGTTCAATATTTTCATCTATCAAATCGTTTGATATTACTTTTATA
>CAZJRY010000140.1:0-5130 GCA_964548625.1 uncultured Mediterraneibacter sp. | reverse complement strand
TTCCTTAGTAAGTAAAGGAAGATAAGATATGAAACCACTGATTTTACAGTCAGACTTTGGAACGGCTGACGGAGCGGTCAGCGCGATGTACGGGGTAGCCTATGGAGTGAATCAGGGCCTGAATATTTCGGACCTGACCCATGAGATTCCCCAGTATGATATATGGGAGGCGTCCTATCGGCTGATCCAGACCGTGAGTTACTGGCCGGAAGGTTCTGTATTTGTCAGTGTTGTCGATCCGGGAGTTGGATCCACAAGAAGAAGTATTGTAGTGAGGACAGAAACAGGACAGTATATCGTTACTCCTGATAATGGGACACTTACTCATGTTAAGAGGATCATAGGGATCGAACAGGCACGGGTGATCGACGAGAGTGTGAACCGGCTGCCGGATTCCGGCGAGAGCTACACTTTCCACGGACGTGATATTTATGCCTATACGGGAGCAAGACTTGCGTCAGGCGTTATTACATTTGAAGAAGTCGGTCCGGAAGTGGAGACAGACAGCGTGATCGAGCTTCCTGTTGTGGAGGCAGTATATGACGGAGATAAAGTGAGCGGTACGATCGATGTGCTGGATGTCAGATTCGGAAGCCTGTGGACAAACATTACAAGAGAAATGTTTCTGAAACTGGGAGTAAAGCACGGAGGAAGAGTCGAGATCAGCATTGAGAATGAGACAAGGACTCTCTATAAAAATATTTTGGTATATGCAAAGAGCTTTGCCGATGTATATGTAGGAGAGCCGCTGCTCTATGTAAACAGTCTGGACTGCATGGCGGTGGCGATCAATCAGGGAAGTTTTGCTAGAGCATATAATATCGGTACGGGAACGAACTGGAGAATTACGATCCGCAAAGCGCCCCGCCTGATATATGAAGATTAGAAAATAAAGGGTATGCTGTTCCGTAGATAGAAATACCGGGGGATGTGAAACAACGAAAGACGGAGGTAATGTGAATGAGTGAAAATAAAAAGACTCCGGTAATTGAATTTAAAGATTTTCAGTTTCAGTACTTCAGTCAGGCAGAGCCGACACTCTATGATATTAATCTGAAGATATATAAAGGTGAGAAAGTGCTGCTCGTGGGTCCGAGCGGAAGCGGAAAAAGTACGCTGGGACACTGTCTGAACGGACTGATCCCTTTTTCTTATAAAGGGGAAATCAAGGGAAGCCTTAAAGTGATGGGACAGGAGACGAAAGAGATGGATATCTTCCGCCTCTCAAAGATGGTGGGAACTGTCCTTCAGGACTCGGACGGACAGTTCATCGGACTGACAGTGGGAGAGGACGTCGCGTTTGCCCTTGAAAATGACTGCGTTGACCCCGAAAAGATGAAAGAGACTGTACAGAAGGTGACGGACATCGTAGATATGGGCGAACTCCTGAAATCTTCTCCGTATGAACTCTCCGGAGGACAGAAACAGAGAGTTTCTTTTGCCGGAGTTATGGTTGACGATGTAGATATCCTTCTGTTTGACGAGCCGCTGGCAAATCTTGATCCTGCCACGGGAAAGACGGCCATTGATCTGATCGACCGGGTTTGGAGAGATCAGGAGAAGACGGTCATTATCATTGAACACAGACTGGAAGATGTGCTGTACCGGAATGTGGACAGGGTGATCGTAGTAGGAGACGGGCGGATCGTGGCAGATATGACGCCGGATGAGCTGATGTCGGCCGATATCCTCCGGGGACTCGGCATCAGAGAACCGCTCTACGTGACCGCAATGAAATATGCGGGGATCAAAGTGACGCCGGATATGCATGCAGGGCGGCTGGATACACTGGATACAGACAGAGTCCGTGAGCCTCTTCTTGTATGGAACCGTTCACAGAAGAAGAAAGAAAAGCCATCCGGCCGTCCCGTTATCCTTCAGGCGGATCATATCAATTTTCAGTATACGAAAAAGAGAAAAATCCTTCAGGATATCAGCTTTTCCATCCGGGAGGGTGAGATGGTCAGTATCGTCGGGACAAACGGCGCGGGAAAGAGTACACTTGCCAAAGTGATCTGTGGTTTTGTGAAAGAAGATCAGGGAAAATTATATTACAGCGGGGAGGATATGTCCGACTGGACGATCAAGGAACGTTCCGTAAAGATCGGGTATGTCATGCAGAATCCCAATCAGATGATCTGCAAGCCGATGATCTATGACGAGGTGGCGCTCGGACTGCGCATACGGGGAGTGCCGGAGGAAGAGATAGAGCCGAAAGTGGATAAGGCGCTGAAAATCTGCGGACTTTCACCTTTCAAGAAATGGCCTGTGTCAGCGCTGAGTTTCGGGCAGAAAAAGCGTGTGACGATCGCTTCCGTTCTTGTACTTGAGCCGCAGATCCTGATCCTTGACGAGCCTACGGCCGGACAGGACTATCACCATTATACAGAAATCATGGAGTTCTTAAAGAGCCTGAACAGTCAGGGAGTTACGATCATCATGATCACTCACGATATGCATCTGATGCTGGAATATACGCCTCACGCCATTGTCATTTCCGGAGGAAAAAAGATCGGAGACGCAAGCGCGGTCAGCATACTTACCGACGAGGCGATCACAGAGCAGGCGAGCCTGAAAGTGACGTCTCTTTATGAGCTGGCAGTGAAAACAGGAATAGAGGATCCGTCCTCTTTTGTTCAGAATTTCATAGATTATGAGAGGGGGACAAAACGGAATGAAATCGAAACTGTTTGACTATATTGACAGAGATAATTTTATCTATAATCTGTCAGGGTTGACAAAACTGGTTGCTTTTATCTGTCTTACGTTTTCGGTCATGTTTTCCTATGATATACGGTATATCATTTTTGTTCTGGTACTCTCATTTTGTTTCTTCAGAATATCGGAGATCAGCTTCAGGCAGATACGGACGATGATTATCTATGTGGGAGTGTTCCTGCTGCTGAATTTCTGCCTGACTTATCTGTTCAGCCCTCAGTATGGAACAGAAATCTACGGGACAGTCCATGAGATCTTTCGGTTCAACAGCAGATATACGGTTACGCTGGAACAGATCCTTTATCAGGTGACAAAGATCCTGAAATACGCGTCAGGAATCCCGCTTGGAATCATCTTTCTTCTGACGACAAACCCGAGTGAGTTCGCGGCGTCATTAAACCGGATCGGAGTGAGTTATAAAGCGGCATATGCACTGGCGCTGACTCTGAGATATTTCCCGGATATGATCCGTGATTATCAGGACATTTCACTGGCTCAGCAGAGCAGGGGACTGGATCTGTCAAAGAAGGAAAAACCGGGCACCCGCGTGAAGAATATGATGAATATCTTTGTTCCACTGATCTTTACGACGCTTGACCGGATCGATCTGATCAGCAATGCCATGGATCTGAGAGGATTCGGAAAACACAAGAAAAGGACATGGTATGCGGGTAAGCCGCTCGGCAGGAACGATTATCTCGCGATGCTGTTTTCCGCAGCAGTGCTTGCAGGGTCGATCTGTGTATCGTTCTTTGTAAACGGATCCAGATTTTATAATCCTTTTATTTAGAGATAACACAGTGCTGCAGAAAGAATACAAGTGGACATTAAAAGATAACAGAATCAAAGGAGAGCATATGTTATGAAACCGATTCTTGTATTTCAGACGGATTTTACTTATAAAGAAGGAGCCGTGAGCTCTATGTACGGCGTGGTAAAAAGTGTGGACAGAGAGCTTGAGATCATGGACGGAACTCATGAACTTCCGCAGTATGATACGTGGAGCGCCAGCTACAGGCTGTATCAGAGTCTGCCGTTCTGGCCGGAGGGAACCATCTATGTATCAGTCGTAGATCCCGGAGTGGGAACGAGCCGCCGGGCATGCGTGGCGAAGACAAAGGATGGACATTATGTAGTATCTCCGGACAATGGTTCCCTGACACATGTCAAGAAATTCATCGGCATTGAAGAGGTGCGTGAAATCGATGAGTCCGTAAACCGTTTGAGAGGAAAAGGAACAGAAGAAGTGGCAATTTTCCACGGCAGAGATCTGTTCGGATATACCGCAGCTCGTCTTGCAAGCGGAATTATAAATTTCGAGGGAGTGGGACCGGAGTATCCGGCGGATGAAATCGTGGAGCATCCGATAATCGAGCCTGTTATAGAAGAAGGAAAGGCAGAAGGAATTTTCGAGATCAATGATCCGAACTTCGGAAATCTGTGGACAAATATACCGCTGAAATCCTTTAACAGCGCCGGATTTGAATATGGGGATAAAATCCGCGCGGTGATCCGCCACGAGGGAAAAACAGTGTTTGACGAAAAGGTTCTTTTCCACAAAAGCTTTGGGTTTGTTGAAAAGGGACAGCCGATGATATATAATAATGAACTCATGAAAGTGGCCATGGCAGTGACTCAGGGGAGTTTCTGCGAGAAATACGGGCTTTCATACGGACCGGAGTGGACGGTAACTTTTACGAAAGACTGAACATAAATCCGGTAAAAAAGATTGATAGCGGGATTGTATCCTGAGGGAGAATGTTCTGCTGTTGATACGGCTTTCGGTGTAAAAGCCGGCAGATACATAAAATACTTATACAACTATCTAAAAGGAGGAAGACGGAATGGAGAAAAAACTTTTTGACTTCAAGACAAAGACGATCGTTGCAACAGGTCTCGGCGCGGCACTCTTTATCGTACTGTTTATGTATGTGAAGATCCCGACCGGAATCCCGGAGACCGATATTAAGACGGCTTACGGAGTAGGCGCGTTCTTCTCGGCTCTGTTCGGACCGGTCGCGGGACTGCTCATCGGTCTGATCGGACACGGACTGTCAGATGCGATACAGTACGGTTCCCCGTGGTGGAGCTGGGTAGTGGCGAGCGGACTGACATGTTTTATCACAGGACTTGTATATCCCAAGATGAAAGTGGAAGAGGGAGAATTCGGGAAAAAAGATATTCTCCGCTTTAATATCTACCAGATCATTGCAAATGTAATCTCCTGGGTTATCGTAGCTCCGGTTCTTGATATCGTTATTTATGCAGAGCCTGCAAATCTTGTATTTACGCAGGGAATCGTCGCGGCGATCAGCAATGCGGTATCTGCAGGGGTGATCGGAACGATCCTTCTCGCGCTGTACAGCAAGACAAGGTCTAAAAAAGGAAGCCTTTCAAAAGAAGAGTAAAAAT
>CAZJRY010000139.1:0-5132 GCA_964548625.1 uncultured Mediterraneibacter sp. | reverse complement strand
AAAAATTTGTACAGGGCACAAAAACATGATATATTGTGCAAAGGTGCAAACGTAAAGACAGCGGAAAACAGGCTATATAATAGGTAAAAACAGGAGGTCAGAGAAATGGTCGAGAAGAAGATTAAATTCATAACATCGGATCAGTTGATGAACTTTTGCGGCATATGCCAGAAAATGAAATCGGATATTGATATAACCGATATGTCTAAAGGAAATTTCCGTATTGACGGAAAGTCGATGCTCGGGTTGATGTCGGTCAGGCTGGGGCTGCCTATGCGGCTGATCGTCAGCGGGGAGGACGAAGAACTGGCGGACGAGTATTTCGCCGGATATGAATTTGAATAAAGAAGACATATAAGGAGCATTCACGGCTTAACGGAGTGAATGCTCCTCTTTGCGCGCCGGCAGTAGCAGCGCGGAGACGCTGCCCCTTCAATGGACAGCAGAAAGCGGAAGATATATTACAGGAGTCCCAGATGTTCCAGCAGAATCTTGACGCCCAGCATGATCAGTATGACGCCGCCTGCCAATTCCGCTCTGGATTTATATCTTGTACCGAACACATTGCCGATTTTCACGCCGACCGCCGAGATGACAAAGGTGGTGACGCCGATAAACGAGATCGCGGCGATAATGTGTACATCAAGGAAAGCAAAAGTAATACCTACTGCCAGCGCATCGATGCTTGTAGCGACTGCCAGCAGGAACATGGTCCTGACGTCCAGAGAGTCGTCCTCTTTCCCGCAGTCTCCCGAACAGGCCTCTTTGATCATGTTTGCCCCGATGATCCCCAGCAGGATGAATGCGATCCAGTGATCGACAGCGGTGATCTTTTCCCGGAACTGATAGCCCAGCAGGTAGCCCAGAGCCGGCATCAGAGCCTGAAATCCGCCGAACCATAAGCCTACGATCCCGGCTTTTTTGACTGAAATCTTCGGCATGGCGAGACCTTTACAGACAGAAACGGCAAAAGCATCCATTGATAAACCTACAGCAAGTATAAACAGTTCGAATAATCCCATTTTCTTTTCTCCTTAGTTTCATAAAAAAAGCAGGTACATGCTGTACCTGTTGCAAAAACATGTACAGTAAAAGCACTGTACATGAGTCTCATTATTTAAGATAAGCCAGGTCCCGTAAAGACCAGTATGTTGACTTATCACGCAGGAATACGCCAATTACTCCCTCACGAACTGATAATATATTATCATCAGGCCAATAGAATTGCAAGAATAATTTCCCGATTACGGAGAAGTTTTTCGATTCACAGGATTGACATATTTTCTTGATAAACTTACACTGTTTATAATTCAAGGAGAAATTTGTCAGTGTGGAGATAAAGGAGGAGATGGTGATGGGAAATACGAATATAAATATCCTTGTTGTAGATGATGAGAGCAGAATGCGAAAGCTTGTGAAGGACTTCCTTATCCGGGAGGGCTATACAGTGCTGGAAGCGGGAGACGGTATGGAAGCGATGGATGTTTTTTATGAAGAAAAAGACATCGCTTTGATCATTCTTGACGTGATGATGCCCAGAATGGACGGGTGGCAGGTGTGCCGCGAGATCAGGGAATCTTCGAAAGTGCCTATTATCATGCTGACAGCAAGGGCTGAAGAGAGAGACGAACTGCAAGGATTTGATCTGGGGATTGACGAGTATATATCAAAACCGTTCAGCCCGAAGATTCTTGTGGCGAGAGTAAATGCGATCCTGCGAAGAACGCTCGGAAATGCAGGAGGAGACGTGATCGAAGCGGGCGGCATTGTGTTAGACAAGACGGCGCATATCGTAAAGATAGACGGAACACCGGTGGAACTGAGCTATAAAGAATTTGAACTGCTCTCGTATTTTATGGAGAATCAGGGAATCGCTCTTTCAAGGGAAAAAATCCTCAATAATGTGTGGAATTACGATTATTTCGGAGATGCCAGAACGATTGACACACATGTGAAGAAGTTAAGAAGCAAACTTGGAGAAAAAGGTGAATTTATCCGTACGATATGGGGAATGGGATATAAATTCGAGGTAGATTCATGAAATATTCGATCAGGCGGCAGATGGCGGCAATATTTATCGGTCTGTTCGCGTGTATACTCGGAGCAGTACTTATAATAAATAACGGGTTCCTCGGGACTTATTATCTCTCGAACAAGACGAAAGAACTGGTGAGCACCTATCAGGAAATAGATGAGATCCTTCAGGAAGGCGATATGACGGACGATGATGTTAAGAGCAGTATCCTGACCCGTACCGAGAAAGCCAATATCGATCTGATCGTTCTGGACAGCGGTGGAAAGCAGGTGCTGACAACGGTTACAGATGACGATCCCCGGCTGAGAGAGATGCTCGGCGAACAGTTGTTTGGCCGGGATATAGATCAGGATGAGATACTGGAACAGAGTGACTCTTACGTGATATACCGTGCAACTGCGCAGGGAACAGACGAGAGCGTGGAATATCTGAAGATGTGGGGGTTTATGTCTGACGGTTCATGGTTCGTGATGCAGAGTCCGCTGGCAAGCATACAGGAAAGCGCCGCGCTTGCGAATCGGTTCCTGATCTATCTGGGAGTTGCGGGTATTGTGATCGGAGGACTGCTTGTGTGGCTCCTCTCCAGAAGAGTAACATGGCCGATCATGGAGCTGGCGCGTCTTTCACAGGAAATGGCGGATCTGAATTTTGACGCGAAGTATACGAGCGGAGGACAGAATGAAATCGGGATCCTGGGAAGTAATTTTAATAAAATGTCCGAACAGCTTGAAAAGACGGTTTCAGAACTCAAGAGCGCAAATAATCAGCTCCAGAAAGATATTGAGCAGAAAGAAAAGATGGAAGAGATGCGCAATGAGTTCCTTGGAAATGTATCTCACGAACTGAAGACCCCGATCGCGCTGATACAGGGGTATGCGGAAGGTCTGAAAGAAGGAGTGAATGACGATCCGGAAAGCCGTGAGTTCTATTGTGAGGTCATCATGGATGAAGCGGATAAGATGAACCGGATGGTGAAAAATCTTCTTACACTGAATCAGCTGGAGTTCGGATCGGATGAAGTACAGTTTGAACGTTTTGATATCGTGGGCCTTGTGCGCGGAGTGATCGCGAGCTGCGAGATACTGATCCGGCAGGCGGATGCCGCGGTGGATTTCATTGCGGATGAAAAGCTGGATGTCTGGGCGGATGAATTTAAGACCGAACAGGTGATCCGGAATTATCTTACCAATGCGATACACCATGTGGAAAATGAAAAGCGGATCGAAGTGCGCATCCGCAGAATCGATGATAAGGCGCGTGTCACGGTGTTCAACAGCGGAAAACCGATCCCTGAGGAGGATATTCCGAAACTGTGGGATAAGTTCTATAAGGTAGATAAAGCGCATACGAGAGAATATGGCGGAAACGGCATAGGTCTCTCTATTGTAAAGGCGATCATGGAGTCTTTCCATCAGAAATACGGAGTGCGTAATTTTGACAATGGAGTGGAATTCTGGTTTGAACTGGACGCAAAAACTGAAAATACTTCTTTACATTAAAGCGGAAGTGCGATAAAATAGCAACGTTATAGAATGATACAAGGCATACGGCATACCGCAGTGGGCATGGGTATGCCTTATATCATTTTCAATCCATTAATTTAAAACCAGAATGAGGAGGAAGTTACAGTGTATGACAAAATTTACAGCGCCATACAGTCTGCAGACAATTTTGTATGGGGATGGGGAATGATCGTGCTCCTTCTAGGGACACACATTTTTCTGACTTTTAGGACAGGCTTTATCCAGAGGAAGACAATCACAAAAGGCATTCCGCTTTCCGTCTCAAAGGAAGAGGGCGCTGACGGTGAAGTGAGCCAGTTCGGAGCGCTGGCGACAGCGCTGGCGTCTACGATCGGAACAGGGAATATTATCGGTGTGGGTACAGCGATCGCTCTTGGCGGACCCGGAGCGGTGTTATGGTGCTGGCTGACCGGCGTGTTCGGGATCGCGACAAAATACGCAGAGTCGCTGATCGCGGTTAAGTACCGCGTGAAAACACCGGACGGACGTATGCAGGGCGGGGCCATGTATGCGCTGGAGCGCGGCCTGAACATGAAATGGCTCGGGATGCTCTTCGCGATTTTCGCCGGATTTGCCTCTTTTGGTATCGGATGCGCTACTCAGGTAAACGCAATCGCAGAGGTCTGCAATACGAATCTGGGGCTTGCCCCTTGGATCGTCGGAGTAGTTATTGCGGTACTGACAGCTTTTGTTATTTTCGGCGGTATCAAAAGCATTGCAAATGTATGTGAGAAACTGGTCCCGTTTATGGCTCTTTTCTATGTGATCGGATGCATCGTTATCCTGGGAATCAACCATGATTTTATCATTCCTACGATCCAGACGATCTGCAAACTGGCATTTGCGGATCAGGGGGCAGTTGTAGGAGGCCTTGTCGGAGGCGGTCTCCGTTACGCGATCCAGTACGGTGTCGCAAGAGGGCTTTTCTCCAATGAATCCGGTATGGGTTCCGCGCCGATCGCGGCTGCGGCGGCAAGAACCAAAAATCCTGTTCGGCAGGCGCTGGTTTCCTCGACAGGAACATTCTGGGATACAGTCGTTGTCTGTCTGATGACCGGTCTTGTGCTTGTATCGACAATGCTGAAAAATCCGGATCTTCTCGGAACGGTTGATAACGGCGGGCAGCTCACCACAATGGCGTTTTCGCAGATTCCGTATTTCGGGCCGTTTATCCTTGTGGTCGGTATTATTACATTTGCTTATTCAACAATCCTCGGCTGGGCGTATTACGGAGAGAGATGCGTAGAGTATTTCGCGGGAAAGCTCGGTCTGATCCCTTACAGAGTACTCTACATAGCTGTCGCGCTGATCGCGCCTGTACTGGCGCTTGATCTGGTATGGCTGATCGCGGATATACTGAATGCTTTGATGGCGATCCCGAACCTGATCGCGGTCCTGCTGCTCTCGCCCGTCATTGTGAAAGAAACGAGAAAATATGTGAATAATCTGGATGCAGTGGACGATACACCGATTCCGGTGATCAAGACCGGTATCGGCAACAGTGAAAAATAAGCCGTTATATTTTCGGACACAGAAGCGGAGGAGAAAAGGATGATAGCGATCATTGACTATGA
>CAZJRY010000138.1:0-5304 GCA_964548625.1 uncultured Mediterraneibacter sp. | reverse complement strand
CGAGGTACGCGTGCGCAATGCGACCGAAGGGAGAGCAAGGAGCGGAATCAAGGTACGCGGTGCGCAATGCGACCGGTTATTTCTGCCTCCGGACAGATGAAGGCGTACACCCGTATACAGCCCTGAAAGTACGATTGAACAGTTTCTGATTGGAAAAACCGTTCTGTTCCGCAAGTTCTCCGATGGGTATGTCGGTCCGGATCAGATCCTGATAAATATGGGAAACGCGCACTTCTCCGACATACTGCAGAAAAGACATTCCCATGTTTTTCTTGAAAAAGCGGCAGAAATATTCTTTCCCGAGCCCCAGATGCTCTGCGATGTTGTTGAGAGAGATCGGTTCCCGGAAATGTTCTTCGACATAAGTGATCACATTTCTGATACGCTCCAGCGTCAGCTTATCCGCAGCGCTTTCTTCTGTGATCGTCCTGACAGAAAAATAACGGATCAGACGTGCCAGTATCTGCATAATGATCCCCTCTGCTTCCATGAGATATGCAGGGACATCTTCAATATACAGTCTGGTAAGTTCTTCCATCTGCTTGCAGATAGAAAGATATTCGGGAAACTGTTCATCGGTGATATCATCCGGAATACAATGAATCTTATACATGTCAAGATCCGGAAGATATTTTTCCATATATTTTCCGGAAATGTGGATACAGATAAACATGGATGTATTGCTGTAAGTATATGTGCTGTGTACCTGACGCGGGGCGATCACGGTGAGATGCTTGTTTGTGATCTGATATTTCCGCCCTTCGATCTGGATCGTAGATTCCCCGTTGAGCGGATACAAAAGTTCGATCTCTTCGTGCCAGTGCAGAGGGTGGTATCCACCGGGCGTTGTGTGATACGCCAGCTGAATGCCGAGTTCATTTATTTCCTGAAATGTCTCGTAATAAGGCTGTTCCATGGCAGCTCCACTCCAATCGTTCGATTTTATGGAAAGTATAATTGATAAACAACAAAAAAACAATATCGACTTATTTGCAATAAATCATATCCGCGGTAATTCTGAGCGGGTTTCGGAAGAGTGAGTGAAGGAAATTTTATTCGTAGAGGTCAAAATATTTCTCGACACTTGCCTTTAAGCTTTTGATATGAGTTCTACTATAAAAATGCGAGACATCGTTTTATTCAGGAAATGCAGGATGAGCTTTCAGTAAATTCATTAATGAAAGAGAGATAACCGCAGCAGCTTATCCTGCCTTACAGTTATCTCTCTTTTGCTGTCTATTCCCGTCAGCTCAGGCTAATCCGTCAAATCTTCTGTAATAGACTTCAGATTCAGGAAATTCGTCAGATAATCGCTGGTTCCTGTCTTTGCATCTGTACCTGACATATTAAAACCGCCAAATGGATGCTGCAGAACGACTGCCGCCGTAGATTTACGATTAAAGTACAGATTTCCAACATTGAACTGAACTTTCGCTTTCATGATATTTTCTCTGGTCTCGCTGTAAACAGAACCGGTCAGACCGTATTCGGTCTGATTTGCAATATCCAGCGCTTCATCGAAGGAATCTGCCTTGATCACAGCAAGCACAGGACCGAAAATCTCCTCATTTGCGATTCTCGCATCTTTTGAAATATCACGGATGACAGTTGGATCAATAAAGTATCCTTTTTCATCGCTGTATGTACCGCCGTATACAATATTGCCTTCTTTCCGTCCGATTTCGATATAACTGGTGATACTGTCATATGCTCCCTGGTTGATCACAGGTCCGATGGCTGCGTTGCTTCTTCCGGATCCCTGGCTTTCTTTCATTTTTCTTGCCTCTTCTACGACGGCATCTACCAGTTCATCATAAACATCACTCATAACGATTGCCCTGGAGCATGCAGAACACTTCTGACCCTGGAATGTAAAAGCAGAACTTGCAATTCCCTGGGCCGCCTTTTTGATATTTGCAGTAGAATCAACAATAATTGCATTTTTTCCGCCCATCTCCGCAACAACCCGTTTGATCCATTTCTGACCAGGGGAAATCTTCGCGGCATGTTCATTGATCCTGCAGCCTACAACCTTAGAACCGGTGAAATTAATAAATCTAGTCAGCGGGTGTTCTACCACATAGTCGCCAATCTCTGATCCTGATCCCGGAATGTAATTGACAACACCTGCCGGAATTCCCGCCTTCTCACAGAGCTCAACAAATTTGTAGGCAACAATCGGGGAATCCGAAGACGGCTTGCATACGATAGTATTTCCGGTCACAACAGCAGCCGCTACCATGCCGCCGATCAGAGACAGTGGGAAGTTCCACGGCGGAACTGCAACGCCTACGCCGATCGGGATGTAAATACACTTGGTATATTCGTCCGTTGGAACCAGTTCCAGGCCTTCCTCAAGCTTTTTCATATGCATTACATAAGAATTGATAAAGTCAAGCAGTTCACAAAGCTCTCCATCAGCTTCCCCCCAGTTCTTTCCGCTTTCCTCCACATTCCACGCATCGATATAATAACGGTTCTCTTTTACGAGACTGGCAAGCTTTCTCAGGCAGCGAGCCCTTTCATCCAAAGGCGTTACGCTCCACTTCTGAAATGCCTCGTTGGAAGTCTGGATTGCTTTCTCTGCAAGTTCCTTGCTGCAGGAACATGCGTATCCCAACACCTCTTTTGTGGCCGGTGACAGAGATGAGATCTTTTTCTCCGTCTCTATCCTCTCACCGCCGATAATAAGCGGAAACACAGACCCTTTTTCTGCATCTACACGCTGAAATGCTTCTTCCATTTTCTTTCTGTTCTCTTCAACTGTAAAATCCAGTTCTGCTGCATTCTTAAATCCGTTCAGCATTTACAATACCTCCATCCTACTTTTCAATTTATCAATATTTTAATACTAGCAGTATATTTTTTTTATGTCAATAGATTGTATGTGCTTGCCACACGACAAACGCATGAATGTGTCTCCCAACGAAGCCCATTGGTTTTTGAATTTTTTACAAATTCATAAGCTCATCCGGATATTTTTCCGGATTTGTTCCAATCGCATACCGCTTCTTTTTCATGCACAATCGACGACGTCCTACTTCTGTTATCTTTAAGATATTCAATGCCGGCTTCCTGATTATATTCAGATTATAAACGGCCTGCATCCAGTGCCCCTCACTGCTCTCTCGATCTCTTCTACAATCTGTTGCCAGACTGCTGATAAAATCTCTTTCCTCTACTGTCTCTTTTCCATCTGCTTCTGTTATGGTATTCCGCGTCAGGATGATGCTCTTCAGTTCTTGCCACTCTTTCTTCCCTTTTCTGAAAATTCTCCAAAAACTCAGAGGGTACCATAGCAAACACTCTCTGGATCGTATCATGCGAAGGGATCCCATAAGGAAGTTCCGGATAATTGCGCAAAAATTTCTCATGTTCTTTCCCAAACACTTCGATTTTGATCCAGTCATCCGCATTTGCAACCACAGCAAAAAACACAAGTATGATAATATCCATCATTCTATGCCGTACCTTTTTTTTCAAGATACCTGTTTTTCATTGAAAAAAGAGAAAAGATTTGACATTTCGTTATCATACGTGTACTATAGAATCCGACAGAAAATTACATAAGATTGATGACAAGGGGAGCTTGTAGTACAGGCTGAGAGGAAGTTGGAAACTTCGACCCATAACCTGATTTGGATAATGCCAACGTAGGGATATGTTATGAGTGCTTTTAGGCCCTTTTGTTTTCAATCTGAGAACAGGAGGGTTTTTATTATGTCTGAATTGTTTGTAAATGCAGAAGGCGGTCTGACAGCAGCCGGATATGCGGTCACTATTATTGCCGGGATCATACTGTTTCTTGCAGCGGTATATTTTGCGGCTAAGACGTCTTCCGAAAAACGGATGAGCACGAAGCAGCTTGTATTCTGTGCCGCCGCTCTGGCGCTGGCGTATCTCACATCCTATATCAAACTCTTTGGGATGCCGTGGGGCGGGAGCGTTACATTGTTCAGCATGCTGTTTATCGTACTGATCGCGAACTGGTACGGACCGGAGACAGGACTGCTTGTCGGTCTTGCCTACGGGATCCTTCAGTTTATCCAGGAGCCGTATGTCCTGTCCTTTTTTCAGGTGTGCTGCGATTATATCCTTGCGTTTGCAACTCTGGGAATAGCGGGTTTTTTTGCAAAGAGCAGATATGGGCTGGTAAAAGGATACATAGCCGCGGTGCTGGCAAGGGGCGCATTCCATGCTCTGGGCGGTTATCTGTACTGGATGGACTATATGCCGGACAATTTTCCGAAAGCGCTGGCAGGCCTGTATCCGATCCTTTATAATTACAGCTACCTTCTGGCAGAGGGCGTGCTCACTGTAATCGTTATCTCGATCCCGGCAGTGTCAAAGGCGCTGGCGAGAGTCAAACAGATGGCGGAGGAGTAAACGGACGGATCATTTATGAATCTGCTCGGATTATTTGCAAAGCCGTATGAATGAAGATATGACGAGGGTATCGCTCATCATCTGATCGGATGATGAGCGATACCCTCGTCACTTTTAATAGGTATAGTTTTCAGTGACAGAAGCTGAATCATATGGATATAATCATAAAATACGGATAAATATTGTTGATTATATCCAAATAATATCATATAATATCCAAAAGAGGATAATCGGGTGCGGAATCGGTATGAGTGCGGCAGAAGTCCGGAACAGAAAGGAGAGCGGAAAATATATCTGATCTGAAAAAGCTGAAGAAGGAATCCGGACTTACAAACGCGGAGATTGCAGAGCTGTCCGGAGTTCCGCTGAGTACGGTCAACAAGATTTTTTCAGGAGCAACAAAGAATCCGCGGTATGCCACCCTGCTCGCGATCGAGCAGGTGCTTACGACAAAGGAAAAGATTCCGTTTACTTATGACAGACTGAAAGAGGAGCCGGCTATTGTCAGGGATACGGCGGCGCCCTATATGTATTCTGCCCGGGAGTACAGCGGAGAGGATATTGAAAAGCTGTCGGAATGGTCGCGTGCAGAGCTGATCAACGGGAAATTGTATATGCTCTCTGCGCCGGACAGACTGCACCAGTATTTCGTAAAAGGCTTAGTTTTCGAAATAGAAAGTCATATCAGAAAAAATAAAGGCAAGTGCCATGTTTATGCATCCCCTTTTGATGTGCGCCTCTTCGGGGATGACTCGGTCATTGTACAGCCCGATGTTCTGGTCGTGTGCAATAAAGATATCCTGACGGAGAAGGGATGTTCGGGAGCTCCGGACTGGGTCATCGAGATCGTTTCAAAGAGCAGCTCATCCCATGATTATGTCCGGAAGCTGATGCAGTATCAGAAAGCCGGGGTGAGAG
>CAZJRY010000137.1:0-5314 GCA_964548625.1 uncultured Mediterraneibacter sp. | reverse complement strand
GCACCGCTCCTGTGGTGACAACAAGGAACAGCCTTTCCATCTTGATACTCATATGCCGGCAAAGGATCTGAAAGAAGGGCAGCATGAGATAGATCGGGATCATGGCATACAGATACCACAGATGCGCTTCTGTCGGCACATGGAAGATGTCTTTCAGGTCATATGAGGTTCCCATATAGTATCTGTTCCACAGATAATAGACCACGCTCCACACGGCCAGAACCGACAAATAACGGACAAACCGCCTGATATGCTTGCTTACAGGCTCGTCTCTTCCTATGAGAAGCGCGCCTGTGATCATGAAGAAACACGGTACGCTGACCCTTGCCGCCAGATCGATCGCAAGAGAAAACAGATATTCCCCCCGCGGTATTTCGCCGTAGGCCCGGCAGAAATAATTCGTCACATGTATCGCGATGACCATAATGAACGAGACCATCCTGACAAGTTCCAGATTATAGTTTTTTTCTTTCATATGTCTGTACCTTTTTCACATGTTTTTTCGGCATCATGCTCGCTTTCATGACAGCCCCTTCTCCAAACCTCCGGTTCAGTTCATCCATTGCGTTCTTCAGCCGTTTATGTTTCTCATCCGGCTCTTCGGGCATCTCAATGTCAAAGATCGAGAGCTGTTCCGGCGCCGCCTCATCTGTAAGTTTCGATGTCCGTATCCCGAGCAGGCGCACCGGCTCCCCGCTCCACACTTCGAGGAACAGGCTGCATGCTGTTTCTTTTAATACTTCCGGATCATTAACCGGCTTATCCAGCTGGATCTGATGGGACACTGTTCGGAAATCATAATATTTGATCTCCATGCTGACCATACCGGCTTTCTTTTCCGCCTTCTTGAGTCTTCTTCCCACACTCTGCGCAAGCCGCTCAAATACCGGACGGATTTCCTCCATTGTCGCCGCGTCTTCGCTGAGAGTCGTGGAATTCCCGATTCCTTTCGCCTCGTCCGGTTCCGACTGCACGGCAGAAGTCCCGATGCCGTTCGCGAATTCCCAGAGCATCTTCCCGTGGCTTTTCAGATGGAGCATGACCAGCTTCAGGTCTGTCTGCGCCAGATCTCCTATTGTATTGATCTCCAGCTTTTTCAGCGTCTCCACGCTGGATCTTCCCGCCATATACAGTTCGCCGACAGGCAGCGGCCACATTTTCTCTTTTATCTCCTCCTGAAAGAGCGTATGGATCCGGTCCGGTTTCTCAAAGTCGGACGCCATCTTTGCCAGCAGCTTGTTCGTAGATATGCCGATATTCACAGTAAAACCGAACCGATTCTTTATTCCGTCTTTTATCTCCGCCGCGCCGTCCACGGGAGAATCCCACCGGTCCGCAATTCCGGTGAAATCCATATAGCACTCATCAACGCTGACCTGTTCGATCTCTTTCGTAAATGTCCGAAGATATTCCATCAGCTTCCTGCTCTTCTCCCGGTACATCTTATGTTCCGGGGGATACATGACAAGATTCGGGCACTTACGAAAGGCATTCGCAACAGGTTCCCCCGTGCGGATGCCATAACGTTTCGCCGCAGGGGATTTGGCGAGCACCACGCCATGGCGGGATTTCTGGTCCCCGCCGATGATCGCCGGTATCCCGCGCAGATCCACTGCGGCTCCGTTTTTCAATTGTTCTACTGCGGTCCAGCTCAAATACGCTGAATTTACATCTATATGAAAAATAATAGGCGCCATCCGGCTATCGTCCTTTCACGCCGGCCGCAGCGTCAGACCTCATGTTCTTCTTTCGCGGCAGTGATCTGACCTTTTACCTCTGCTGTCAGTTTTCCGTCTTTCGCGTCGATCAGGATCGTATCTTCCCTGCCCACATTTCCGGCAAGGATCAGCTTTGCCGCCAGCGTCTCCACATTCTTCTGCAGATACCTCTTCAGAGGTCTTGCGCCGTACATCGGGTCATAACCGCCTTCTGTCACGAAGTCTTTCGCCGCTTCCGTCAGTTCAATGGTCAGTTCCCTTTCTCTCAGTCGTTTATTGACATCTGCTATCAGTAAGTCAATAATGGCACGGATATTCTGTTTCGTCAATGGCCTGAACATAATTGTTTCATCCAGACGGTTCAAAAATTCCGGTCTGAAATGTGCTCTCAGGTCATTCATGACCATTTTCTGGCTCTGTTCATCTATGGAACCGTCATCGTGTATGCCTTCCAGCAGATAACCTGCGCCGATATTGGACGTCATGATCAGGATCGTATTCTTGAAGTCCACTGTCCTCCCCTGTGAGTCTGTGATACGTCCGTCGTCAAGTACCTGGAGCAGTACATTAAATACATCAGGATGCGCTTTCTCAACCTCATCGAAAAGCACGACGGAATACGGTTTTCTCCGGACTGCCTCCGTGAGCTGTCCGCCCTCATCGTATCCTACATATCCCGGCGGCGCCCCGATCAGACGGGACACGGAATATTTCTCCATGTACTCGCTCATATCGATACGGACCATATTGTTCTCATCATCAAACAGGCTCTGCGCCAGCGCTTTTGCAAGCTCAGTCTTACCGACTCCGGTAGGGCCAAGGAACAGGAACGAACCGATCGGTTTGCCCGGGTCCTTGATTCCCGCTTTGGAGCGGATGATCGCTTCTGTTACGAGTTCAACGCCTTCATCCTGACCAACCACACGTTTATGCAGCTCATCTGCGAGATGGAGAGTCTTGTTCCTCTCGCTCTCATTTAACTTCGCCACCGGTATTCCGGTCCAGCGTGAAACGATACGCGCGATCTCATCGTCCGTAACAGCCTCATGGACAAGGGAAAGATCCTTTTCTTTTACCTTCTCTTCCTCTTCCTCTAACTGTTTCTGAAGCTGAGGCAGCCTTCCGTACTGCAGTTCCGCAGCCTTATTCAGATCATACTCTCTCTGGGCTTTCTGGATTTCCTTATTGACCTGCTCAATTTCCTCACGGATCTTCTGGACCCGTTCAACGGAATTCTTCTCATTCTCCCACTGGACTTTCTTTCCGGCATACTGCTCTTTCAGATCTGCAAGTTCTTCCTGCAGATGTTCCAGCCGCTCCTTACTCAGGCGGTCTTCTTCTTTCTTGAGCGCCGACTCCTCGATCTCAAGCTGCATGACTTTACGTCTCAGTTCATCAAGCTCTGTCGGCATGGAGTCAAGTTCTGTCTTGATCAATGCGCACGCCTCATCCACAAGGTCGATGGCTTTATCCGGCAGGAAACGGTCGGAAATATAACGGTTCGACAGAGTCGCGGCCGCGACAAGCGCGCTGTCCGTGATCTTTACGCCATGGAATACTTCATAGCGTTCTTTCAAGCCGCGCAGGATGGAGATCGCGTCCTCCACCGTCGGCTCATCCACCATGACCGGCTGGAACCGGCGTTCCAGAGCCGCGTCTTTTTCAATATATTCACGGTATTCATCCAGCGTTGTGGCGCCGATACAGTGCAGCTCGCCTCTCGCCAGCATAGGCTTTAACATATTTCCGGCGTCCATGGCGCCGTCTGTCTTGCCCGCGCCGACGATCGTGTGCAGCTCGTCGATAAACAAGATGATCTTGCCGTCACTGTTCTTCACTTCCTCAAGGACCGCTTTCAGGCGTTCCTCGAATTCGCCCCGGTACTTCGCGCCGGCGACAAGCGCTCCCATATCAAGGGAAAAGATCGTCTTCTCTTTCAGTCCCTCCGGTACGTCTCCGCTGACGATCCGCTGCGCCAGTCCTTCTACAACTGCCGTTTTGCCGACGCCGGGTTCACCGATCAGCACCGGATTGTTCTTCGTCTTACGGGAGAGGATGCGGATCACATTGCGGATCTCCTCGTCACGCCCGATGACCGGGTCAAGCTTCTGCTCTCTCGCGCGCTCCACAAGATCCTGTCCGTATTTATTTAACGTATCATAGGTAGCTTCCGGATTATCGCTTGTCACCCGCTGGTTTCCCCGCACCGTAGAAAGCGCGTGCAGGAATCCTTCACGGCTGATACCGTACTCACGGAAAAGCTGTTTCATATCTTTACCTGCATATTTTAACAGGGCAAGAAACAGATGCTCGACGGACACATACTCGTCCCCCATCTGTTTCGCCTCATCCTCCGCATGGATGAGGACATTGTTGAGATCCTGACCCACGTAAGCCTGACCGCCCCGGACTTTCGGCCGCTTGCCGATCATCTGCTCCACACTGTTGATGAAGAGCTGTCCCCGGATACTCATTTTTTCAAGCAATTTCAGGATCAGACTGTCATCCTGCGTCAGCAGCGCGTAGAGCAGATGCTCCTGCGCCAGCTCCTGATTGCCGTTGTCTGCGGCGATCTTCTCGCAGTTCTGTACAGCCTGTAATGAATTCTGTGTAAATTTATTGATGTTCATGGCTGTTCCCTCCTTCATCGAAGTCTGCCCGGTATTACTGAGATTTATAACCTGCTTTCAGTACATCTGGCAGATCGAAAGACACTACCTTGTTTTTGTGTTCTAGTAGTAATATAGCAGAAGTTGTCAGCCACGTCAAGGGTCGAGTGCTAATTGTCAAAGAAATTTTTATTCAGCTGTTTTTCGATATTACGTCCACTGTACATGACTCGAAGAATTGTTACATTGCGTGTATTTATATCAGAAATATAGAATACGATATAATTATCTACTGCAACAAAGCGTAATCCCCGGCTAGACCACGGTTCTTTATCGTATTTCTGAAATCGATCGGGCATTTCGCTTAAGCTCAATATTTGTTTTTCCAACCGGTCCAATTGTCTTGCGGCATTTTCTGGCGACAGAAGTTCAAACGAGATATATTCAAATATTTCTCGTAAATCTTCCTCTGCTTGTATTGATATTACTACTTTGAAAATCATAAGCCATAATCCTTACGAATACCGGAAAAAACAGCCTCTGCATCTTTAGTTCTTCCTGCTTTCATATCCGCATATCCCTTCTCCAATTCCTCGTGGAGTTTCTCTGTTGACAGCATACTTACGTCCGTAAGCTTTCTTTCTGGTATTTTTACTTCAAACGGAAGCCCTTTCTGTAGAATAATCTGTTTATAAAACATATTGATAGCATTAGAGGCGGGAATACCAAGTGCAGACAGAATTTTTTCTGCCTGTTCTTTGACTTCCGGCTCTATCCTTACATACAAATTCGCCGATTTTGCCATAACAAAAATTCTCCTTTCTCATGTATATCCCTTTCACTCATTATACGCTGTTGTACATGCAACAGCAATACATACTTTACACATGAGATAAATTGAACTTCTACTCCTTTTCCAAACACATAATATTATATTGAACTTTTTCTATATTTATGATATAGTATCCACAGTCTATTTTGAACTTT
>CAZJRY010000136.1:0-5369 GCA_964548625.1 uncultured Mediterraneibacter sp. | reverse complement strand
TTGAGATCAACGAGGCGTTTGCAAGTCAGGCATATGCAGTCAGAAGAGATCTGGGGCTTGATCCTGAGAAAGTAAATATTTATGGCGGCGGCATCTCTATCGGACATCCGATCGGAGCAACAGGTTGTATTCTGACAGTGAAAGTACTTTATGAACTGATGCGTACAGATAAGAAAGATGCGATGATCAGTATGTGCATTGGAGGCGGACAGGGAATCTCCATGTATTTCACAAAGTGCTGATAGGTAAAAGACTTTATATAAGTGATAAGGGAAGGAAATTTTCCTTCCCTGTTTTGAAAAAAGGAGTTTATGATATGAAACTCGAAGATCTGAAAACAGTTACGGTAGTAGGACCTGGAGAAATGGGACACGGGATCGCTCAGCTTGCATTAATGGCAGGCTACAGGGTCAATCTGTGCGGTGTAAGGGAAAAGAGTCTGAACTGTGGGATGCAGAGAATCCGGTCCAGTCTGGGCAAACTGGTTTCCAAAGGGAAAATATCGGCAGATGCGGCGCGCCGGATGCTGGATGTTCAGATAAGGGCGACACTGCAGATCGAGGAGGCGGTCAGCGAGTCACAGCTTATCGTAGAAGCAGTTCCCGAAGTACTTGAGACAAAGAGACTGGCATTAAGGCAGATATCCGGAGCAAGCAGTCCGGAGGCTGTTATAGCCACAAATACATCTTCCATGAGTATCACAATGCTGGCAGAAAATGTGGCGCATCCGGAGAATATGGCAGGGATGCATTATTTTAATCCGGCTGTCCTTATGAAACTGACAGAAGTGATCAGCGGGACCAGGACATCTGAGAAGACGATAGAGTTTCTGAAAGATTACGCTGTTAAACTCGGGAAAACAGTTGTGGTGGCACGGAAAGATACTCCTGGTTTTATTGCCAACAGAATCGTGGCGCCTGTAGTAGTATATAACGGTCTTTGTGTGGATTATGACGGGATCACTCCCGCAGACATAGATCTTTCTATGATGAAAAACGGACAGAAGATGGGACCGATGGAACTGGCTGATTATACAGGGATCGATGTAACTTCTGCATGTCAGGAATATTACAGCATCCATCTGTCGCAGGATTACGGACCGTCTGCCGCAGCGAAAAAACTGATGGCGGAAGGGCATATGGGTAAAAAGACGGGATCCGGATATTATGACTGGCCTGAAAAAGGCCGCCCGGTGATTGATGCGTCTTTCTATACCGGAAAATATGATCCTGATATTCCTAATTTTATTCAGGCAAATGAAGCATGTAAACTCTGTGAAGAGGGAGTTTGTTCGCTGAAAGAGTGTGATCTGGCAATCCGGCTGGGCTACAACATGGAGGGGCCCATCGAATATATCAGGAGATTCCGACCGGAAGAAGTTACAAGCGCTCTGGAGTACATTTTTGTCCGGTATCATAAAGCGATATTCAGACCTGTGGATACAATACGGACAGGAGCTTATCTTCATATGGAATAAAGACAGAACGGGGATCCGTTCGGAGGTAAAACATCGGAAGGGAGAGAATAATGAAAAGACCTGAAATAATGACTGCTTCGGAGGCAGTAAAAACAATTAAGGACGGGACGACTCTGGGTATCATCGCCATGACACAAGTGTCTGCGAGCACCTCGCTTTTAAAAGAGATTGAAAGGAGCTTTCTGAAAGAAGGACGCCCCCGGGATCTTACTTATCTGCATACATGCGGTCAGGCATCTGCCGGAAAACCGGGCGGTATGCAGTACATCGCATATGAGGGACTGCTGAAGCGCGTGATCGGCGGCCACTGGGGACAGTCGTCAAAGATGATGGATTTGATCACACAGAATAAGATAGAGGCGTTTAATCTTCCTCAGGGTCAGATGGCAAATATGTTCCACAGTATGGCCCTTAGAGAACCGGGAAAACTCAGCAAAGTCGGCCTTGGAACCTATATCGATCCGCGGATCGAGGGCGGGAAGATGAACCGGAAAGCGATTGACAGCGGGTACGACACCGTAGGTATCGTTACAGTTGACGGGGAGGAATATATTCAGTATAAACCGATCCCTATCGATACACTGATCATCCGGGGAACTTACGCGGATGAAAACGGGAATATTTCTACAGAGCGCGAAGCAATGGTTCTGGAGATGCTGCCGGCAGTTATGGCGACAAAGCGATGGGGCGGAAAAGTGATCTGTCAGGTAGAATCTCTGGTAGAAAACGGTTCCATTGAGCCAAAAGATGTTGTCGTGCCGGGGGTATTTGTGGATGTAGTCGTTGTATGTGAGAATCCGGAGGAAGAACATCGGCAGACATACTCATGGTATTTTGATCCTTCTTACAGCGGACAGGTGCGTGTGCCGGAGAGCTCTCTGGAAGTACTGCCTACTGATATGCGGAAGATTATCGCAAGACGTGCGATGGCGGAGCTTGCCCCGGATCAGATCATCAATATCGGGACAGGTATTCCCAACGAGAACATCGGACCGATCATAGCGGAGGAAGGAATGTCGGATATCGTGACGATCACGGTAGAGTCCGGCGTATACGGCGGAGTGCCTGCCGGGACGATTGATTTTGGTATTTCAAGAAATGCCCAGGCGCTGATCGCACATGACAGACAATTTGAATTTTACAATGGAGCAGGTATTGACTATACATTTATGGGGGCGGGAGAACTGGATCAGTACGGAAATGTCAATGCCACAAAGATGGGACCGAAAGCGCCGGGAGCGGGAGGATTTATCGATATTACGGCCACAGCTAAGAATGTGATCTTCTGCTCATCATTTACAGGCGGAGGACTGAAGACATCTTTCTCTGAAAACGGGGTGAAAATTGAACAGGAAGGTCGGTTCAGGAAGCTTGTCAAAGAGGTTCAGCAGATATCTTACAATGGGAAACTGGCTCTGGAGCGCGGGCAGAATATGCTGTATGTCACGGAACGGGCTGTATTTAAGCTGACGGAAGAAGGAGTAATGCTGGTTGAAGCAGCGAAGGGGGTGGATGTTCAGAAAGATATTCTGGATCAGATGGAGTTTACTCCTCTTATTGCCGAAAATTTGAAATATACAGACACGGATCTCTATAAAGAGGGAGCGTGCGGTCTCAGAAAACTGGTGGAGAGTAATCTTTCAAGTGAAAGATAGGGGGCGCTATATATGTATAATGGAACTGAATTGTGGAAGAACCGGATCCGACTGAATATGGTCAGAAAAGAACTGAGTAACGGAAGAGTTATAGAAACCTTTCCGGAACTGCCGGATAATATGTATCTGGCACTGCTGAAGTCCGCGGAAAAATATCCGGACAAGTATGCGGTGATCGATGATATGGACAGGAAATTTACATACTCTGAATTTGTGAAAGAGGTGGATCAGTTTGCTGCCTGCCTGAAGCACCGTTTCGGGATCAGAAAGGGAGACCATGTTGCATTAATGGTGTACAGCAGCAATGAGTTCTGCACAGCGTATCTTGCCCTCATAAAGATCGGGGCGGTAGCAGTGATGCTTCCGACAAAATACAGAGAACCAGAGATCCGTGCTCTTGTTAAAAAAGCAGATTTGAAATGCGTGATCTGCGACCGGGACTTTGAAGCATGGTTTGCGCAGGATAAAGAGAACGGGGTGACAGTGATCAGCTATAAACCGGATAATAAGGCGTTTGCTTTCGATATCTATAAGGATGAAAGCTATCCGGCGGAGCCATGCGAGGGTAGATATGAGGATCAAGCCGTAATGATGTTTACGTCGGGCACAACTTCTGAAAGCAAAGGAGTTATGCTGACGAATTTTAATTTCATGCATGCGGCTGCTGCGTATCAGGCATGTTTTTCCGTCACGGACAAGGACTCTACAGTCCTGCCGGTACCCAGTTATATGATCACCGGACTGTCAGCCCTGTTTGATCTCATCATCTACAGTGGAGGCACGGTATATCTTCAGAGGATTTTTCATGCGGATCAGGTACTGGAATGTATAAGGGACAATCAAGTGACATTTATACATGCCGCGCCTACAGTTTACAATCTGCTTCTGGAGCAGAGAGATAAATTCCCGGAACTTCCCAGCCTGCGGTGTATGGCATGCGGCGGAAGCAGGACGCCGAAAGAAAAGATAAAAAAGATCAACGAATGGCTTCCTGACTGTGAGTTTCACACAGTGTACGGTATGACAGAAACTACGTCACCAGGCACGATCCTGCCGGAGAATGCGATTGAAAGTGAACATATGGGTTCAAACGGTATCCCGATTCCCGGTCTGTGCTATAAAGTGGTGGACGAGGATGGAAACGAGCTCCCGCCGGGAGAGACCGGAGAAATCATGGTATCTGGGGCATGTATTCTGGACTGCTATTATAAGCTGGATACAGATCTTTACAGAGAGTGGTGGCTGGATACCGGAGATGTAGGATATTTTACAGAAAACGGATACTGCTATGTTATGGACAGGAAGAAGGATATGATCAATCGGGGCGGTGAGAAGATCACAAGTATAGACGTAGAGAATCAGTTGTACCAGATTGAAGGGGTTGCCGACGCAGTAGTAGTCGGTATTCCACATAAAATATACGGGGAAACTCCCGTCGCCATGATTCGTCTTGAAAAGGGGGCGGATTGGGATGAAGCCGGAATCCGGCAATATCTGAAAAGCAGGATGGCAAAGTATAAAATCCCGAGCCGGATCATATTTGTGGATGAGATTCCGCTGACTCCGAATGGAAAAGTGAACAAAAAACTGATTCGTACAATGTTTTGAAAGTACGGGAAGTGAAGTTATGGAAACAAGAAAACGCAAACATGTGTCTGAATCTGTTACAGAACAGGTATATGTGATCCGCTATTATCAGATTAACGGATATGGCAGGCTGTTTGGCGGTCAGCTCATGCAGTGGATCGATGAGACTGCAGGGGTGGTGAGCTGGCGTCACTGCGGCATGACTGTTACAACGGCATCTATTGATAATCTGAATTTTAAAGCACCCGCATATGCTAATGACACCGTTGTACTGGTGGCTAAACTGACGTATGTAGGGCTGACTTCCATGGAGGTCCGGGTAGACACATATATAGAAGATAACCACGGGATGCGCCGTCCGATCAACCGGGCATATGTGGTCATGGTTGCCATTGATGAAAAGGGGAATGCACAGGAAGTGCCGGGTCTGATCGTAGAGACGGAAACAGAGAAAGCCGAATGGGAAAGCGGACGAAAAAGATATGATCTGAGAAAGAAAAGACGCATAGAAGGATTTTAGATAAGGAATAACAACAGGGAAGCCGCCCAGCCGCATCATGACCGGGCGGCTTTTTAAGAATGATATTTTAAAGCTTGTTTGACGAGGAGGTTTTATTATGGAAGGTATTTTAAAAGGAGTTCGTATTTTG
>CAZJRY010000135.1:0-5449 GCA_964548625.1 uncultured Mediterraneibacter sp. | reverse complement strand
AACATCTGCTCGATGTAAGGTTCAAAGGTGGTTTTGAAGCGTGAAAAAAGAGGAGCGTCCGGGACTTTGGAAAAGCCGCAGAAATCCCGTAATTCCCGGCAGAGGACAAGAAAAAGGATCAGCAGGGAATCCGTAGGGATAGAAAAGATTTTCTGCAGGATAAGGGAAGAGAGGAAACCTTCCAGTGGATAGAGGCGTTTCCGTCCGAGAGTTTGATAAAAGGCAAGGTAAAAATTTGCAGGGATAAAATCGGAAATGTCAAGGGTATCCCCCAGAAGCTTAAAAAAGGAAGGGGTATCTTCCTGAAACATCTCCTGACAGTCTGAAAAGGTATCTTTTAGAGTAATCTGATGATATTTGGTACGCATAAATTTTCTCCTCCGTAGGTAGTGGATATGTTGTTGGTGCTGATATTACTATTTTACCACCTGCGGAGAGAAAATTTATATCAAAGAAGTAAGAAACCCCAGTAAAATCAATGGGTTTGGCGATTTAACAATCGCCTAGGAATGGTATAGGATAGGAATGGGAATCGTGAAAGACACCCATTCCGACACAGGGAGTTTTTGGTTCAAAATACCGTTTCAATTTGTTCTCTTCAGCTTCTTTTCCCGCAGATTGGCAAATGAAGTGATTACAAAAGCGAGGACGGCGGCTGCAAGCATACAGATCAGAAACTGGAAGCCATGCCCTTCGTTTGCCATTGCCGGCGCAAGTACAGACGGGACGTAAGCTGTCCCGCGGACGTCGAAAAGTCCCGCAAGGGCCCCGGAAACTCCGGCACTTAACAGCGCGCCCGCAAAAACGATCCGGCTGGAAAACATGAACGGGTATGCCGCTTCGACAAAGGTACCGAAACATACATTTACAAGGAATCCCGGGAGAGCGGCCGCCACCTGTCCTTTGTCTTTGGGAAAGATCACGTTCGCCAGGGTGATGCCTGCGGATACCATGACAAGACCCGTCATATCGATCGCTCCGAGAAAGCTGAACCCGGCTTCTTCCATTTCCAGAAGCACGATCGGAAGAATTGCCGCGTGATATACGCCTCCGATGATAGCGGGCCAGATCAGGACGCCGGCCAGGGCGCCTGCGAGTAAGGGGTTGATGCCGATCGCTGCGTTTATAGCGTCGCAGATCAGATTTCCGAGCCATAAGGTAACCGGGGAAATGAGATACATTCCGATGAGTCCGGCCGCAAGGCCGCCCAATCCTCCTGCTGCGATGTTTACGGTTGTCCCGGGGATATTGCGCCGGAAACAGAAGATGCTGATATAGTAGGAGAAGATACCGGCAACGATACCTACAACAAGTCCTCCGATAATACCGCCGTCTACAGCCAGCACGCCGGAGATGATACCTGCGACAATTCCCACTTCATCAAGCCCGGACACCTGCTTCGCGGCTATGGCGCAGATCACAACAGGGATCGCCGCCACCAGGGTGTCAAAGACGTCTGACAGGGAGGAAAAAACGGAAATCTGACTGATGGCAAGACAGAGGGCCATGGCGATAAAGGCCGGAAGGCTTGTCATCATGATCCCGCGGAAATTGATCCGCTTCCAGATATTTGCCTGAAGAGCTTCCGCTGCGTGAGTTCCCGTATTTCCGATGACCGGCTGGTATCGGATGTTCCATTCTTTTGCGAAGGCAGTGGTGAACGCCACGGCTCTGGTCCGGTTTGTTGTGCCTGTGGTGCCGGATGCTGAGAGGACTTTTCCGCCCATACTCCGGACTTTCGCGACGGAACTTCCGCCTGTGCCGGCCAGTGGAAGACCGGCCGCAACAGCAGCCTGAAATGACTGATGATTGATCTTGTCCGGCTCAGCGCTGACGAACATGACGCCGTCGATTTCTCCTGCGCGGATCATTTCTGCAATCTGCCCGTCAATCGAAACAGCCGCCTCGTTGATCTGGGAAAGTGATCCCTCCTTTTCAAGACAGAGCGCCCCGTTTTTCCATGTATATAACTTCGCGGGACTGTCGGGGCCGGCTGTGTCAAGGCTGGAAGACGCCAGTATGTACTGTACGGCTGATATTTCCATATCGGCGGCGCTTGTCTGGAGTAAAAGTTCTTTCATCATGCCGTGAATATCGCTTCCGCCCTGTTTAAAGAGATTTCCACCGCTGCTTCCGATAAATGCGATTTTCTTCATTAATGCTCGCCTCCTTTATTGCTTTATTATAGTAAATTGATAACTTATAGAAGTGTATCATATTACGCAAAAAGAGACAAGAGCAGCTTTTGGCGCAAGAAGAAGATCACCTGCCTGATCAAATATATTGAACACAATTTAAAGTTTCTTGGAGATCAGCGGGGAATTGACGGTCATACCTCTTTTACTGCTCCCGGTATTCTTCAGGGCTTGTCCCGTAATAATGTTTGAAATCATCTGAAAACGTAAGGACATTAGAATACCCGCATTTTTCTGCGATAAGATACAGGCTGATTTTTTTGTCGCCGAGTAGTTCCGCGGCATATTCCATACGTTTTTCCAACAGTAGGTCGGATACATTTCTCCCGTAAGTTTCTTTTATATATTCTGTGATATATTCCTCGGTTAAATCCAGTTTTTCAGCTATCTCCGACAGAGGACGCAGTCCGTCCGAGCGAAGCGCGCCGACCAGCCTGAACGTCGTTTCATCCGGGCCTTTCAGACTGAAGTCGGCAGTATCTGAGAGCTCGGCAAAGAGACTGAGGAACAGCCGCTTCAGTTCCGGTGTCTCATGGAATCTGTCGGCTGAGCAGATCTGCAGGATGGAGGACAAAAGCACTTGAAATCTGCGGTTTTGGCTTAGCGGATAGAAGATATGATTTCCTTTATTTTTTCCTCTTCCGGTGAGGAGCGAACCGAGCGGGGAACGCCTCCGCACCGAGTAACGCATTATTTTACGGACGAAATCCTTTCGCATACAAATATTGAGGAGCAGACAATCGGAGGAAAGAGGGATCAGGGAGTGATTGGCATTAAAGCTCATTACTGCGAGATCACCGGCTGACATATGTATTTCCCTTCCGTCAATGTTGTTGATCAGTGTTCCGCGATACATATAGTTGAGTTCAAAATAGTCGTGACTGTGTTCCGGATAGGGCTCGTTTACATAATGTGCGGTCAGAAAAAGACTGCCGTTTGGCGGAAGTTCACGGAAAACATCATGGAAGTTTTCCACGTTCAGTATATTGCCGGGAAAATTCCGGTTGTTATTGGAAAGTTTGTCCGGAGTAACTGTCTCCGGAGCTTGCTGTACGCTGGCTGCGGATACAGTGACGGGAGAGAGGGGATCACTATTCCGGCCGCTGTTTTCGGGTGTGTCGGAATGAAGCAGTGCGCGTCTCTTCTCATATCGGGGGATGCGGATTTCTACATCAGTGCCCTGTCCGGGAATGCTCTTATAACTTAAGCCATAGGAGATTCCGAAGAGAATCTGCAGTCTGCGGTGGGTATTATAGACCCCGATATGTCCGTTCCCATCTGTCTGTTCTTCTTTCTCGGTCAGGAGAGTGGAAAGCTTCTCTTGAGAAATTCCTACGCCGTCATCCGAGATCATGATAACTGCCGCTTCGGATTCCATCCATCCTGTCAGTACGATCGTACCGGTCTTGCTTTCTTTTTCAAGAATCCCGTGCAGCAGAGAGTTCTCGATGATCGGCTGGAAGATCAGGGGAGGAATATGGATATCGAGCATACTGTCCGGAATGTCAACAACGAATTCTACCGTATTGCCGAAGCGCATGTTCTGCAGACGCATATAGATTGCAGCATGTTCAATTTCATTTTCTATAGTGGTAATGGTTTTTTTTCGGTTCAATGTGAGTTTATAAAAACGCGACAGGTCACGGATCGCCGCAGTGGTTTCTGCTTTCTGCCCCTGCTGTGCCTTCCAGCTGATCATATCCATTGTATTATAGAGAAAATGCGGATTGATCTGCGACTGGAGAGAATTAAATTCAGAAATGCGCAGTTCTTCAGCTGATTTTGCCTGCTCGGCGAGCAGGCGGTTGATCTTGCGCACCATATAGTTATAGGAATCCACCAGCTCTCCGATCTCATCTACAGAATTGGATTCACGCATGAGCACGGGCGGGTTATCGTTTTTGACCAGACTCATCTGTCGGCTTACCGCAGAGATGCGGCGGGTCAGAGAGCGGGACAGGGATAAGGCCACAAGCAGACCGGCAGAGATTGAGATCAGGCAGATTGCGAGAAACAGTCCAAGGATCTGCATAGCCTTGACCATGATCGGTTCGTTGGGGAGGATGGTTACCATAAACCAGTCGGCTGATTCTATGTAGTAGAAACCGACAAATACCCGATTCCCCGCAATCTGTTTCTCTATGAAACTGTTAGATGACATCAGATTATTTTTTATGCTGTCATAGTCTACATAATAGAGCCCGATCAGATTAATGTCGGAGGTAGTTATGACTGCATCTCTTTCATTGGTAATGTAGGAAAGGCTTCCGTCGTTTACCAGATTATCAGTCAGGATCTGCTGCAGTGTGCTTGACTGGAAATATAACGCGAGATAGCAGGTTACAGTCCCTTCGTCCACGGTCAGTATACGCATGGGGACAATATAGGCGCAGTCGCCAAAAGAATCTGATTCCCACTGGCTTAAATACAGAGGCGGACAGAAAAGTGCGGAGGGATGGCTGCCCTGGAATATACCGTACCAGTACGTCCTGCGTACAAGGGAAAGGGGTGAAAAATATCCGTTTTCATCAGAAAAACATTGTTCTGATGCGGGGACGTCGATATAGATGCGGGCTGCCGATATTACATTATCTTTGCCGGCATTTTCCAGCAGACCGGCAAGACGGGTGCCCTGCAGTGACAGGAGGACATCATTTACGGAATCGTGTATCTTGTCTTCAAAAATATATTGGTAAGCGTCTGAATTCTGTATAGATGCGCATGCGTCAAGGAGATCCTGGACCATATCTTCTACAAGGGGAGCTGTCTGTGACGCGCTGTCCTGTTCCTGACGTATTGTGTCGGAAGTGATCATATTGGAGAGCCTTCCGGAAAATATGGTGATGATCAGCAGCAGGGGGACTGTTACAGCTGTCACTACAATGATAGACAGTTTTTTCTGGATATTCAGTTTGCTGTATGCATTTCGTATCCATTGAAAGAATCTCATTTGATTCTCCTTTCTCTGTATACAGAGGGGGAGATCCCTGTATATTTTTTAAACGCTTTACTGAAATAGTTGCTGTCATTGTATCCGACCATTGCGGAAACGCTGTATACCGTGTTGCGCGGATCATCAAGGAGCTCCTGTGCTTTTTTCAGCCGGTATTCGGTCAGATACTGGTTCAGTGTCTGACCGGTCTCGTTTTTAAAGAGCGTGCATGCATAAGAGGCAGACAGCGATGCGTACTCGCTTATCTCTTTCGTGGAGAGCATCGGATTACCATAGTGCCGCCGAATATAGCTTTTGATCA
>CAZJRY010000134.1:0-5632 GCA_964548625.1 uncultured Mediterraneibacter sp. | reverse complement strand
GGGCGGAAATAATCCGCGATCTCCGCCAGCAGATTCTGATCCAGCCCCGTATCATACGGCGTCCCTCTGAATGTCTCAACCATTACTTCCGTTGCCGGCTGGGATGTGCCGAGCGCAAATGGAGAAATCGCCGTGTCAATGATGTCGGCTCCTGCTTCCACTGATTTCATATATGTCATTGCCGCTACCCCGGACGTATAATGGGTATGCATCTCAATCGGGATATCAACCGCTTCTTTCAGCGCCGACACAAGTTCTGTCGCCTGATAGGGGCAGAGAAGTCCCGCCATATCCTTCACGCAGATAGAATTCGCGCCCATATCTTCAATACGTTTTGCCAGATCCACCCAATAGTCCGGTGTATATGCGTCGCCCAAAGTATACGACATAGCCACCTGCGCATGTGCCTTTTCCTTATTTGCCGCCGTAACTGCTGTCTGGAGATTCCTGATATCATTCAGGCAGTCAAAGATGCGGATAATATCAATGCCGTTAGCAATTGATTTTTGGACAAAATACTCGACTACATCATCGGCATATGGGCGGTATCCGAGAATGTTCTGTCCGCGGAACAGCATCTGAAGCTTCGTATTCTTGAATCCGTCCCGGAATTTTCTCAGCCTTTCCCATGGATCTTCTTTCAGGAAACGAAGTGATGCGTCAAATGTAGCGCCTCCCCAGCATTCTACTGCATGGTACCCGACTTTGTCCATTTTATCGATAATAGGAAGCATCTGTTCTGTCGTCATTCTCGTGGCGATCAGGGACTGATGCGCGTCGCGCAGGATCGTCTCTGTTATCTTAACCGGTTTCTTTTCTATATCTGCCATTTATTTCTCCTCCAATGACTAGTTTAACGTTGCAAGTACCGCTCCTGCCTGTACAGCATCGCCCGTCTGTACATCTATACTGACGATGGTTCCCGCCTCCGGAGCCGTGACCGGGATTTCCATCTTCATTGCCTCAATAATGACGACGGTATCTCCTGCCTGCACATTCTGTCCTACGCTTGTCGGTATCTGATACACTTTTCCCGACGCCCCGGCTTTTATCTGGATCCTTCCGTTTCCCGCCGCGTCTGAAGAAGCTGCTGCCGCAGCCGGAGCCGTCCGGGTTTCCGCTGCCGCTGCGGATGCAGGCGCGGATACTGACGGAGCCGCCCCCTTCTCTTCCACTGTTACATCATACACATTTCCGTTTACTGTGATCGTATAACTCTTCATATCATGATCCTCCTGCTGATTTACCATTTGTTATATTTTCTTCTTCTGATCGATCTCACTATAAATCCGTCCCCGGAATTATTTGCTGCCGCCGCAATTGCCGCCATGATCACCGCGGCAATTTCTTTATCACATTCCACATTTTCTCCTGACGGCGCTGACGGCCGGATGTCTGTATTCCTTTCGAATTTCTCCTCCATTTCGCCTCACCTCGCTAAACTGTGCCATGTTTCCGTTCCGGGCGTCCCTCTCTCTTGGTGTACAATATTTCAAACGCGCCGATCACATATTTCCTTGTGTCCTGCGGATCGATAATTGTGTCTACATACCCTCTCGCCGCCGCTGATTCCGGACTCGACTGAAGACGGCGGTATTTTTCCGCATGCCCTGCCAGTTCTGACAGATCCGCCTCAGGATACATGATCTTCACGGCCATATCCGCATCCATCATTCCTATCTGAGCAGATGGCCACGCATAAACCATATCCGCTCCGACGGACTTGCTGTTCATTGCCACATAAGCGCTGCCCAGAGCCTTTCCGGTGATCACATTCACTTTAGGAACTGTCGCGTTCGCGAATGCGTATATCATAGCCGGCACTTCTCTTGCCAGATTCTTCTCCGACTCTATTGTCGCCGCGAATCCTGCCACATTGGTAAATGTCAGGACAGGAATGGAAAAGCTGTCGCAAAAGCTGACAAAATCACGCGCCTTCCGGCATCCTTCCGCCGTAAGTCCGCATTCAAAAGTTTCTTCCGCCGTGCCGTCCGGACCGTATACTTTTATCCGGTTCGCAGCCGTTCCGACGGTCGTTCCGTTCAGACGGATAAATCCTGTTACCATTTCTTTTGCATAATCTTTCTTTGTCTCAAAGAACATGCCGCAATCTGATATCTGCCGCAGGAGAACAGCCGGATCCTCCGATATTTCCTCCAGAGCCGGACAGATTCTGTTCAGGTCATCCTCGCAGTCCTCATAGGATAAATTATCTTTCCAGTTTGCAGGAAGCATGCATATCAGGGAACGGATCTGCTCAAGGATTTCCTGCTCTGTTCCGGTTCCGTCCGTAAGCCCCGAAACCATACTGTGATATTCCGCGCTCGAGGTATCACATTTTGAAATCCCATTTCCCTCCAGCGCATTCGGGGAATTAACAAAAAGTTTTCCCTGCGTTTTTTCCATAAAAGTAAAGTCGGCAAGTCCGGGGACAACCGCGAGACCGCCTCCGCACATTCCGAATACAGCCGTGATCTGAGGCACGACTCCGGATGCCATTGTCTGCTTATAGTACAGGCTTCCCAACGCCTCCATGGCGTCTGTCGACTCCTGAAGCCTTATACCGGCACATTCGATCAGTCCGATCACCGGGGCTCCCGTTTTCATAGCCAGATCATAGATATTTCCGATCTTTTTCGCGTGCATTTCCCCGATCGTACCATTAAGGACCGATGGATCCTGACTATATACATAGACAAGATTTCCGTCGATCGATCCATACCCTGTGATGACACCATCGGACGGTGCCTTTTCCTCCTGCATGTTGAAATCTGTATTTCTGGCTGTGACAGCGCCGCCTATTTCAACAAAGCTTCCCTCGTCAAGCAGTCCCGTAATCCGTCTGCCTGCCGGGTTTCCTGTTACGTTGTAGCTCATAATCCAGTCCTCCTCAACAAATCTACATGAATTTCTGCGTCCTACGGATTCACACGATTTACGGTATTCCCTTCAAGGAAAGAGCGGATATTCTCTGCGGTAATATCCATGATCCTCTGCCTTGATGCCTGCGCGGCCCATGAAATATGGGGTGTGATCAGACAGTTTTTCGCTGTGAGCAGCGGATTGTCTCCTTTGACCGGTTCCGTTGAGACAACATCAAGCCCGGCCGCATATATCTTTCCGCTGTTAAGCGCGTCCGCCAGATCCTGTTCCACTACAAGCTGTCCCCGGCTGTTATTGATAAGGATCACTCCGTCTTTCATTTTTGCGATATTGTCCTTGTTGATGATCCCCTCTGTCTCCGGGAAGAGCGGGCAGTGAAGGAAGATAACGTCAGAGCGGGCAAAAAGCTCGTCAAGCTGTACATACTCCGCCAGTTGTTTTCCTGCCTCACTTTCATAAGTATCATAAGCGATCACTTTCATATCAAGCGCGTTCAAAAGTTTCGCGGTAGCCTGCCCGATCCTTCCAAGTCCGATGATCCCCGCTGTTTTTCCGTACAGTTCGATCATCGGGTAATCCCAATAGCACCAGTCCTCGTTGTTCTCCCACTTGCCCTCTTTTACTGTTTTGTCATGATGCCCGTAGTGGGAACAGATCTCCAGAAGAAGTCCCAGCGCATACTGTCCTACGATCTGAGTTCCATATGTGGGCACATTCACCACCGGAATCCCTTTTTCTTTCGCATATGCATAATCGATCACATTGTATCCTGTGGCAAGAACAGCGATCAGCTTTATATTCCCGCATCTGTCAATGGTTTCCTTTGAAATCGGCGTTTTATTCACTACAACGATCTCCGCGTCTTTGATCCGCTCTGCGATCAGCGGGGACTCTGTATAAGAGGTTCTGTCGTATACCGTAACCTCGCCGAGACGCTCCAAAGGTTCCCAGCTTAAATCTCCCGGGTTTTCCGTGTATCCGTCCAATACTACTATCTTCATATCCATTCACCTTCCTGCTGTTTTTTAGTTTATATTTTCTGTGAGTTCAACGCTTTGTCCAGCGCTTTCATCCGGTTCAGTTCTCTGATATACAGATTTTGAGCGAGTTCCAGGCTCACCTTAACAAACCTGACTTTAAATCCCGGCTGACTCTGCGCTATCTTCGGCAGATCAACGGAGATCACTGTTCCGATCTTCGCATATCCGCCTGTGCTCTGCCGGTCTGCCAGCATAATGATAGGCTTTCCGTTGGAAGGAACCTGAATACTTCCAAGAGAAATCCCGTCCGTATTGATATTACCGTCTCCTCTGTGTTCGATCGGCTCCCGCTCGATCCGGCATCCCATACGGTCAAATTCATTCGTAATAACACCGCTGTTCCAGAAGAAACTGCGGATCCCTTTTTCCGTAAATTCGTCATCCTGCGGGCCGAGTACCACACGCAGGACAATCTCATTTTCCGGGTATACATCCGCGGGGACTTTCCTTTTTGCCATATTCGGAAGTTCTGTCTTCGGGTCAGTAAACGCTATCTCGTCGCCCGTCTCCAGACGGCGTCCTTCTACGCCGCCGAGACTGTTTCTGAGAAGTGTGGATTTGCTGCCCATCACCGGAGGGATCTCCAGACCTCCCGCAAAGGCGATATATCCCCGGCAGCCGTTCCTCGCCCCTGCAAACGAGAGTTTCTGTCCGGTTCTTACCAGTACCGCCCGATACATCGGGAATGGTCTTCCGTCCAAAAGCGGAGTCAGATCACCGCCCGTGACCGCTATGATATTATCACAGGTGAAACAAAGCGTCGGACCGATAAAGGTCATCTCAAGGGCGCCCTCTGTCATATCATTTCCTACAAGGAGATTTGCAATGTGAAAGGCGTGACTGTCCATGGCTCCCGACGTAGATACTCCATATGCCTGATAGCCGAACCGGCCTTCATCCTGTACCGTTGTCAGGACTCCTCCGTTCTCAACTGTAATTCCCATATTATCCCCTCCTATTCGTTCTCTTTCAATTCATAGGACTTTACCTGATAAGTTCCCTTTTCCACATCTGCACGTATCCGGTCGTATTCATCTTTTGTAACGGGAATATGTTTCACCCAGTCTCCGGCATTCAGAAGAAACGGATCTTCCTTTTCATAATTACAGATATCAAGCGGCGTACTTCCGATAATATTCCAGCCGCAGGGCTGTTCAAAGGGGATCAGATCTGACAGGTTCTGCTGAACGACTACAGAACGCGCGGGGATTTTCACGCGCGGGGACTCTCTGCGTTTAAAACTATATGGTTCCTCAAATCTTGCCATATAAGGATGTCCCGGCGCAAAACCGAGCATATAAACATAATAGATATGTTCGGAATGTTTCCGGATCAGTTCCTCTGTTGAGATTTTCTCCAATTGAGCGCAGTATTCCAGATCCGGTCCGGTCTCGCCCCCGTACAGGACGGGCACCTCCTTTACGATCTTTTTCCGCGCGGCAACCGCCTGCATATGTTCCAGCCTGTCTTTCAGTATTTCAACCAGACTGTCGTACCGCACCACTTCAGGCCGGTAATGTACGATCAGCGAGCAGTAAGTCGGTACGACTTCTACTACTCCTTCGATCGGGGACTCCTTTAGCTTCTCTTCCAGCATACGGACCTTTGTATTGACTTCCAGACAGATCTCTTTTCCGAATTCAACAGATACCGCCCGGTCTCCGGCCACAAGAAATTTAACATCCATTCACAGCACCTCCGTCCTTCCT
>CAZJRY010000133.1:0-5650 GCA_964548625.1 uncultured Mediterraneibacter sp. | reverse complement strand
TCGGGACGCAGAGGCCGCAGGTTCAAATCCTGTCGCTTCGATGCTTATTTTACGGAGGTTTCGGAAGATCCGGAACCTCTTTTTCTGTCCAAAATTCTAACATTTTTCTGACATATTCCTGAAGTATAGAGAATGTAAGACATTATTCATGCTGAATAAGGGTCAATAATAATTCTCTTTGTTCGGCTGTCTCTACGAAATTGCCTGAAAAAATCCCATATAAGCTCTCCCATGGTCACAAATGGCCAATGTGGACAGTTTTCAACAGCAATGTAGCGGAAAGCGTTAATATGCTCTTTGTTGTATATATCGATCCTATAGTGCTTGTACCCGTAAAAGGTTTGTATTTGTTCTTGATCGCCGTAAAATCCTAAAATGTGGTGAAGTTCATCTTCGGGAGTATCCAGAAAGGATAGACAGCGTTTGGCATCTCTTGGAACGCACCCTAAAGTCGCCATGCGCATATTCAGACGGCTGATCATCCATAAATGACGGTCAGTTCCCTCTGGCGGCACAGGCATATCACTAAAAGGACGGCGTCCGCCGATGATCCGGGTGGGATCCTTGGCATCGTTGCGGCGCGGCGGCGTATATTCCTTTCCTTTAGGAGCCTGAGGCCCCCAGTCCTTTCGAGGAGCCCAGTCGTTAAGGGGAACAAAGCAGGATGCCTCGCATTCGCCCACCATTTGCATAAACGGCAGAAACGTTTCAGTCAGATTTCTGGTTTCTTCAGGCGTGTAGGGAATATTAAAATTATCGTAGGTGCGATAAATATCATTTCCGCATGGGGCGGCGGCGGCAAAACGCTCAGGTGCGCGAAAATAGGTGGAGGTTACTTGGTATCCGCCCTGAGAATAACCAGTAAGATAAACCCGTTCCGTATCCACAGGGTAAATATGGCACGCCTCGTCAAGTACCCTTAAAAGATTTTCCCAGTTTGTATTTTGAAGACAGATGACCATAAATTTTTCCCTCCCGGCAACAGGAAGCAAATTTGGGCTAAACTCATCTACTTCGATAGGATTGCTGCCGCCGTGATTCATAAAAACAAGAGGATATTTTTTTTCGGGAAAACGGATCGCCTCATCGGGAATGAAACTGGCCCAGCGGGTATAGTAATCTTCGTCGTCATGCATTTCTTTGGTTAGTCCCATAGAATGATAGTAAGATAGACAAGCATCGCCCATAGGATCCTCCTCATATGTAAAACGGGTTTCGAGAAGTTCTGTCAGTTTTTTTCCGTAAGGGCTGGAAATGAAAGCGTCAATATCTCCATTTCCATTGTGAGATGTATCCAAGTAGCTGCGGAATGCTTCAAATTTCATCCCTGTCTCAGGGTTTGTTTTATGCTGCCAAAAATTTAAATGATTCATGTCTTCTCCGCTCCATTATTTTCCAGTCTGGACAGCAATCCGCCGTCAGTTTCCATAGTTACATAAATTTCAAGCAGATCCGATCGCAGTGTTGTTTCAGAATATTCAAGGATTCCCTGCTCGCAGTGGGCGATACGCTTAAGCATAATTAATGGCTGTCCGGCGGGCACTTTTAAAAATTGAGATTCCATAAAACCTGCGGGAACTGCGTTGATCGTTTCCTCTGCAAAGGTGCAGTTCAGATGGTACTTATCTCTTAAATAGTCATAAAGAAGTACGATAGGCTCCCGGAACTTATCAAGATTTGGAGCAATACTTTTGGGAACATAATTGACCATATATGCAAAGGCGGAATCGTTTACTAACTGGAGTCGCTGGATGCGGAATATGCGGGTTCCTATGGGAAGCTTTAACGCCTGTGCAACTCGGATCTCCGCTGGAACTGTGTCAACAATAGCTTCAGATTTATTCATTTTTAGCTGGCCTTCGATTAAAAAACGGGTGCCAATCCCTTGAACATTTTCGTATCTGCGGTAATTGGCGGCGCGGTTTCTCGAGGACAGGACTTCGGTTCCCCGTCCTTGCCGCACATCTACCAGATGATCTTCTCTCAGCATAGAGACAGCATGCCGGATAGTTGTTTTACTGGCTTCGTAAAGTTTCATTAGTTCACCTTCTGGAGGAAGAAAGGTTCCTGCCGGATATTTTTCTGAAAGCAAATCTGATTTGATCGCATTATATACTTTGATATATTTTGGTCCATTACCGCTCATATTTTTCCACACCTCTCATTTAGGTCTTTTTTACTATAGCACAAACATATATAGAAATCAATTAGATGCATAAGAATATGAATAAAATATGTTTGATAAAGTATAGGAGAAAATGAACAAAAAAATATCTTAAAAACAGTACAAAATATTAATATTGACAATGACAGCTTATAGTGCATAATGAAACATAAGAAAACACATCTAAAACATACTTAAATAGACATATCTAAAACATACCTAAAGGAATTTGGGAAGGGTGAGAGATTTGGACAAAACACAGAATTATACATCTATCGGAGCACCTGACAAAATATGGAACACTACATTTATCAGCGTATTTATTGCGAATATGCTTATGTTTTTAGGACAGCAAATGATGAATACCCTGGTGGCAAAATATGCGGATTATCTCGGGGCATCGCCTTCAGTGGTAGGTTTCGTGACAAGTTCTTTTGCTTATACAGCACTTATATTTAAAGTGATAGCGGCTCCAGCGATTGATACTTATAACAAGAAATATGTACTCACAGGAGCATTGCTGGTAATGGCAATTTCCTTTACAGGGTATGGTTTTGCAGGCAGTGTAGGACTTTTAATGGGATTTCGTCTGCTTCAGGGAGCCGGGCAGGCATTTACAGCAACATGTTGTCTGGCGCTTGCGTCAAACGCTCTTCCCCAAAATAAGATGGCTACGGGAATTGCTTATTTTTCTCTGGCACAGGCCATATGTCAGGCTATTGGGCCTACACTGGGTCTGTCGCTAGCGACAACGATCGGTTATAATCGGACGTTTATTATAGGCGCATGTATCATGGTATCGGCTGCAGTGGCAGCGATAATGATACGGACTCCGAAGAAGGATCCATCCCAGCCGCGGCCAAAACTTAAAATTTCCGTAAAAAGAATAATTGCTGTAGAAGCAGTTATTCCTGCAATCCTGGCTTTTTTCTTGTCTATGGCTAATTATAATATCAACTCCTTCCTGGCAATTTACGGAGCTGAGCGGGGATGTGAGACTAACATTGGTTATTTCTTTACTGTTTACGCATTAACTATGCTGCTGTCGCGGCCGTTAGTCGGACGGATGGCAGACAAACACGGAATCGTAAAAATGCTGATTTTATCTATGGGATGTTTTGCTTTTGCATTTTTACTTATAAGCTTTTCCACAAATATTTGGATGTTTCTTGTGTCTGCATTTGTGTCAGCTTTCGGATTTGGAGCCTGCCATCCGCTGGTTCAGGCACTGTGCATGAAGTGCGTTCCGCCAAATAAACGAGGTGCTGGCAGCATCACGAACTATATTGGACAAGATCTGGGAAATTTGGTAGGACCTACGGCGGCAGGATTTGTGGTAGAACGTATGGGTTACGCGTCCATGTGGAGAGTTATGATGATTCCTATTTTTATAGCAATGTTGATCGTTATTTTTAGCAGGCAATACATAGCAAAGGTCAGCAACGGCTAAATGATGAGGGAAATCTGAACTTTGCAAAAAAGTTACACTAAACACCAGAAACCGCATAAATACTGGCTTTCTTGAAAATTAATTAGTGTACCGTCACACTAATTGCTTTTGTCCTCAAATGGCTTATTTACAAGGCTTTTCGGGGTTTAGCGTAACAAATGTGCAAAGTTCTGAGGAAAATATAATTTACAAAGCGTTCGAGTTCACGCTTTGTTTGCTCGGAACGCGGATTTTTAAGAAAAGGAGAGAATATGATGAAGAAAAAATGGATGAGATTCATGGCAGTATTGATTGGGGCAAGCATGCTGGCAGCATCTGTCAGTGGCTGCGGCAGCAGTGCAGGGGAAGCATCTTCGGAGAGCGAAAATATCCAGGATGGAAGCAGTACATTGGAAGACAGTGCGTCTTCCGAGGACAATGATACAGGTTCAGAACCGTCTGTGGATACCTCCAGGCAAACAACTGACAGCGGAGAATTGTATGATACGATTGTTGTAGGACTTTCATCAGACCCAACAGATCTGTCGCCTATACAGCCGACATTAAACAGTAAGCCGTATTTTTATTGGGAAATTTATGAGTGCCTTTTTGATCTTGATGGTGATGAGTATATTCCGGCGTTGGCCAAAAGTTATACAATCATTGATGAGCTTCATTATCAGGTGGAGATTTGGGATAATATTACAGACTCTGATGGCAATAATATTACTGCGGATGATGTCGTGTATAGTTTTGAATGGCGTGAGAGCACCGGTGAGATGGATCAGATGAGTATTTTTGAATCTGTGGAAAAAGTGGATAACTACACAGTAGAATTTACATGGACAGAGGAACCGACAGACATTGCTGCTTTAGAAGGACCATGGTGCCGTACAATTATTTTCTCGCAAAAAGCGATGGATGAGCATAATTTTGCTACAGATCCGGTAGGGACAGGACCTTATAAAGTAACAGAATTTGTTAGCGGTTCCAAGATTGTTTTGGAAGCAAGGGACGATTATTGGGCTTCTCAAGAAGTACTTGCCAATATGACCAATGCTCACAAGGCCAATGTAAAGACTATTGAATACCATGTTATTACGGAACCCGCACAGCAGGTTGTTGCTTTACAGACGGGCAGTATCGATTTTTCACTCAGCGTGCCAACGGAAAGCATATCGGATTTTCTTGAGGGTGGCGCATACTCAGATCAATATAGCGCTTTTCAATCGGCTTCCAATATGTATTATCGTCTGGAGCCTAACTGCAGCTCCGACAGCCTTTGCGGGGATGAAAACTTAAGATTGGCTATTTTCTATGCCTTGGATAACGAAGCAATCGCTCAAGCTGTCAGCGGTTTGGAGGCCTGTACCGCTCTTGGTTCGGATTGGTACGCTGATTATGTCAGCGATTGGGATAATATGGAAACCTATATTAATACCCAAAATGAAGAACTGGCGAAGGAATATCTGGAAAAATCCAATTATAACGGAGAAACCCTTGTACTTTGCGGAAATAATACAGAACAAATAAAAAATATTATGGTATTTATTCAGGCGCTTCTGCAGAACGTAGGTATTAATGTAGAGATTTCAGCCAATGAGTCCACGATTAACAGAGAAATGAGGAATCATACAGATCAATGGGATTTGGCGGTAGTCAGCATTGGCGGAACAACACTTATTGGCTCTGCATACGGATATATTGACAACGAGAAAAACGGAACCGGAATGACTTCAAATTTTGTTGCCGATGATCAGCTTCAGAGTCTATATGAAGCTTGTTTGACTGTAGATGGGCATACAGACGAAAATATGACGGCGCTTTACGAATATATTCTTGATAACGCTTATATGTATATGATTGCTTCTCAGGTATCAAATACAGTATATACCAAAGATATTGCCGAGATTTACTACCGGGAAGGGCAGTATGAAACTATGGGCGGAAGCACGTTTTATCTTGATTAAAATCGATATCGACCGGTAATACTCTTTGCCTTTTGCCGGAGGATATTATCGGAAGCACACTGATTTAAAAATAACTTCTCGGAATCT